>JAGCRE010000135.1 GCA_017964865.1 Alphaproteobacteria bacterium
AACAATCGGCCATTGCACGATAGGGGTCATCGTATTTTCGCAATACCCGCAGATTCAAATTATCTAGCATATAAAATGTGCCAAACGCGTCAAATGCAAACCAGAACAAATCGTTTCGACCAAATATGGTTTTACCGCGAACCTCTGGCGGGCGGGTCAGGTTTATATTTATATCTACAATTGATGGTATTGGTGCAACAATGTTACGCGATATCTCAATCGGGGGAAATATATATCCGTTCCCCAGGTTTATTGCCGATGCATGATTATATAAATCCAGAAAAATTGCCGGAAACATTGCACATCGCCGCGATTGCAATGCATTGTTTGCCAATGCAACATCGTGTTTCGATACAGGTGGATAAACGGTCGCACCACGTGATTTTATCGATGATAAAAATTCGGTTGTGTTCATGCCTACTCCATTCCACGCGATGTTACCATTTGTGCAGCAATTTCTGTTAAACGGTCCTGGGTTGCGTTACCACCGTCGCCACCACTGCCCAAATGGGCGGGCATATACATTTTCTTTGCTGGGTTTGGTAACCATATAATGTCGTTTCCAGATTGTTCAATTATAAACCGGTCCATATTATGCGAATATGGAAATGTCAGGCACATAAACAAATTGCTTAGTTCCAGTTTGCCACCCCAAACAAGCGGTATGCGAAAACGAACCGACAAATTAGCGGGCATACGACGTCCCATAAAAAGATCAATAAAATCTTCCTGGGGCAGGTTCATAACGGAAAGTTCGGGAATACAATCTGTTAATGTTGTTGTAAAAGCCCGCACCAGTTCATGATATTTTTTAAACCAGTCGGGTGCAATCGGTGTTGGGGTCGGGCGTATCGGTTCCAGGGGCAAATCGTCCATACCAAGATCTGCAATTCTGATTTCAGCGTTTGCCTGGCTTAATTGCATCATATCTTCCTTATGTAATCAACCACTGTCCCAATATATGCAGAATATGCGTCCATATTTTCTGCATCGTCTTCGTCGTCGCCTGGCGAATTTGGATGCGATTGTATATATGCACGTAATTCATCGATATTCGCAAAGTGCATAATGTCACCAGTGTCGTTATCGGTTGCACCGATTATAAATGCATGTATGTGAATTTCAATATCTTCCAGTGTGTCTGTAAATACACCATTTAATGTGTCAACAGTGCGTTGCATATCGGCCGTTGATATACCATTGGCACCAATCCATAAAACCTCTTCATTGCCAATCGCGATAACAGATGTTTGAATACCTTTAATCCGGGGCGACCCCTTGACTATATATCCGTTTGATTCAAATATGTTTTGAATTTCAGCGTTGTCTTGGGTTGTGTTACCAGGTGCAATCGATGGTGTTGATTTTAATGGAACCGTTGGCATTGGTGCACGTGAAACATTTGGTATGTTCAATCGTGGTGGACGACTTAAATTCGGGGTGGTCGGTGTTGGCTGTGATACTGGTTCATTTGGTTTTTCAGCTGTTTTCGGTGGCGTTTCAACCTGTATCGGTTCTTTGGGTGGTGTTTGTGGTTCTGGTATCGGTTCATTAACCGGTTCGATATTTGGTGCCGGTGGTGTTGAACGATCAATAATGGGCATTACGATATAACGACGACGGGGCTGTAATAAAACATAAAGCCCAATTACAGTCACAAGAACCAGAAACACGAAAGATATATAGAATGAAGGTTTAATTGGTTGGGTTGTCGCCTGCATATAGGCAAGATGTTGCCAGTGAGCACCGGAAAAAATATTGAAGCCATATTTGGTGTTAAACCAAAAGGTTGCAACCAGTGTCATGGCCAATAACCACAACAGACCAATTAAGATATTATTTATTTTTCTCATTTCGTTTCAATTGTATCATATTTGTGATAAAGTAAAAAGCATAATGATTGATGAAAAAACAATTTTTTATGAAGTTCGCAATAACATCAGTATGATGTGTGGTGACGATTGTTCGGGGGCCGATTTGGCGTCGGCAATGGGTGTTGCGATGTCAAACAAAATGCGATCGGTTTGTGTTGCCCCGAAAAGTGTTCCAGAAGTTTGGCCATGGGTCGAAAAATCGCGGGTGAAAATAATATCGCGATTCGTGATTACGGGGGCGATAAATGATGATTCGTTATCTGAATTATCAACACAGATAAATACATCGTTTCGTGATGGTGCAGATGGTGCGATTGTTTTTATGCCACGTCGCGATGTCAGTAAGTTTGCCACAGAAATTGTCAGCATTCGTGACGATTTGTTTTTCAATAAAACATTTGGTATTGGAATTGATATTAACGAAATTGGTCCGTTCGATTGGGATGAATTGTTCGGTTTCCTGCAAATTTTACATGCCGATTCGTTAAATTTGACGTTTAATGACGATCCGGGTGATAAATCAGATTTTGTTGGTCGTGTGTTTGCAATGTTAAATGCGAATCGGGGCAAATGGGGTGGGGTTGTGAATTTTATATTAAATCAAAATATTGCCCGCATTGACCAAGTGTTTCGATTGATTCAAAATATTGCACCCGATACAGCGGCAAAAACAGAATTTTTTGTCAGTGAAAATATATAATATAAAATCGTGTATGTCACTAAATCGTGCGTATAGAGAGTTTTTTTACTTTTCAATAATTATGTATTTTGGTGCGATTGTTCCCGCTTTGTTTTTCTGTTGGTATCGTGTGTGTATTGTTTCTATGTCTGGGGTTGAATAATTTAATTTAGTGGTTTTGATTTGTTCGCATATCCAATCAAAGTATTCCCAGTGGTCTGTTCCAATGATAATTTGACCGCCCGTTGTTAAATGTTTTGACAATGTTATTAAAAATTCCGCGGATAA
>JAGCRE010000136.1 GCA_017964865.1 Alphaproteobacteria bacterium
ACAAACGGGGCAAACGCCCCGTTTTTTATATAAAAATTTGTTTTAAAATGGGCGTTTTTATGATAAAATTAGTAAAACGGGAAAGGGGTGTGTATGAGGAAATTATTCATTTCTGGGTTGGTCATTATTAGCATTTTTGCGGGTGCAAATGCGGCCCCGCGGACGGTTGGACGCAGTGGTGGAACCGGTGCGGCATCGTCTTCGGCCGCGGCACGCAGTGCGGTACCACGCAGTGCAACCCAATCGTCAACAGTTGTAGGACGGGCGGCAACATCGGTCGCAGCACGTGCGGCGACACCAACACAGAAAGTGATAAATTCTGGAACTAAAATTTCGGCTGCGACACAAAATACCGCGGTAAATGAAGAATGCCAAAACAAATATTTTGGGTGTATGGATGCGTTCTGTATGTTGGATAATACCAGTGGTGGTCGTTGCGTTTGCAGTAATCGAAATGCCGAATTAGATACGGTCTTGGACGAAATCGAAAAGTTAGATCAGCAATCTTATGAAATGGCGACATATGGTGTCGAACGAATTGAAATGGGCGACAATGCCGACGCTGCGATTGCCAAGGCAAACGCTGTAGCAGACAGCACACTTGCACGTGGTAATAATAAAAAGAAGGCACGTGCGGCACTTGATTTAACGCTGTGGGATACCAGTGCCGATTTTGAAGACGTGGTGTTCTTTGAAACGGATACTTTGCAATCCAGTATTGATGGCAAAACGGGTGATGCGTTGCAAAGTGCTGCATCGGGTTTGTGTTTTGCACAAATTCCAGAATGTTCACGTGATACATCAATGTTGCAATTATTGTATGCCCAGAAAATTAAATCAGATTGTATGGCGTATGAAAACAGCCTTAAGCAACGCAAAAACGCCAGCCAAACAAAATTGTCTGCGGCACAAAAAGCGTTACGCGAAGCGGCACTGGAACAAATACAGACGTCAAATAAATATGATTTGGGTCAATGCACAATCCAATTCAAAAAATGTATGCAAACAACCGGTGGGTGTGGCGATGACTTTTCTGCGTGTGCATCGGTTGCCGCATTTGACAAGACTAATTCGGGAAAATCTACATCTAAAAAAGGCAAGAATTATTTTATCAAAGGCGAAGTAACAAATATCGAAATATCGGGTTCGACTTATGATACTTTACTGGCGAAAAAACCATTGTGTGAACACGTTACAAAATCGTGTACACTGGTTGCAGACAAGGTTTGGGACACGTTTTTACGTGAAGTTGCACCAACAGTAAAGTCGGCAGAATTAATTGCCGAAGACGAGACACGTCAAAGTTGTATTGGTAATATCGCAAAGTGTTTCAGAAACGCATGTCGTGAAAATATTGACCCCGATGACCCCGAAGGTTCATATGATATGTGTTTAACACGTCCGGGAACATTGTTGGGAATGTGCAAAATACCACTTAATTCGTGTGGTATTGATGCAACAACCGAAGCCAGTGCAGAAAGATCACCCATTTGGAATTACGTTTTAGCACGTTTGGCGTTTATGCGTGTTGATTCGTGTACCAAGGCGATTAAATCATGTCTGCAATCGACAGACAGATGTGGCACCGACTATTCACAATGCGTTGGTTTGGATACAAAAACAATTATTGATATGTGCCCGACCGATAAATTGCTTGCATGTCAAGAAAATGGCCAGAAAAAATCATTATCGGAAATGTATGATTTGATAACGGGTATATTGTTGAATATCGATAATACGTTATTACAACAATGTCAAAATGCAGTTACAACCAAGATGTTGGAAATCTGTGGCGATACAGAAACATGTGCGGCATTTGATAACGATAGTGTAATCGGCACAGAATCATTAAATTCATATAAAAATGTCGATGGCGATTATGTTATTGATGGTTTGGTCCAATTCGGTAACGTGATTGTCGAAAGAAAAGATGAATCTTTTGCAACGGGCACAGATATTGCGTTTGGTAAAGATGCATATCAAATGGATATATCGGGTTACAGTAATAAATTATCCAGTGATGCAACAAGCCAGCGTATAATTGCATCCCTGCAATCGACCGGGAACAAGATAAAAAGATTTGTTGATGAATTGGCCGAAGATAATCAAATAAAAATGTGTATCAATGGGCGTGATATGTCGCAAATTCGTAATCGTGGCGAAGGTGACCAGACAGAGGCACGTTATCCAAACCTGATAGACACGTCAATTATGACGATTGTGAACGCTGGATTGGACAAGGCCAGTCAAAATTATACCAAGAAGTATAATGAATTGTTAGGTAAAGCGATGGAAAGTCAAGACACAGAATACAAAACAGCCGCATGTGCATCAATGGCGGGCTATACAAGTGATGATAATGTGTTTGACAAATTATTTGCCGAATCCACAGATGATAATAAGCAGGCAGATGATGCAGGTTTGTATTTAACAAAGCACATCGTGTCTGGGGCAAAAATGTCGAATTTACTTTCCGCACAAAGAAAGTCCAAAGAATATTATGTGATAGGTTACGAAGATGTTGAATTAGAACATGTTGTCGTGCGTAGTATGTATTCAGCAGCAACCAATACTTGCACAATAACGACGGAAAAAACAGAATGCAAAGACGCAAGGGCAAAAGAAATGAAAGCGGCTACACGTAAACTGTCTGGACTGAATGACGCGAATTTCGATAAAATGAAAAAATGTGAAGAATATGGTGAACCGACTGTTACGACATCGACCATAGAAATGTAAAAAAAATACCGCCCGGATGGGCGGTGTTTTTATATTAAATCTTTCAAATCTGTTATGACTTTGATTCCGTCGTTTTCCCATTGTGGAATCAAATTATCAATGTCCATTATGTTGTTTGCTCCCAAGAACAATATCGGTTGGACATTGTGTTCGGTTGCGGACTTTTTGACCAATTCAATTGGTGATGGACGTGTTTTGCCGGCGGCAAACCAAGATTCATTATCGGCAATCCAGAATTCGTTATCGGTATGTGAAACAATTGCATATTTGTTGGTTAATACAACGTCGTTGTCAATGGTGTGTGCGATTGATTTTGATGTTAAGTATTGTTCAACCGGTGTTGCAGTGTTGGAAACAGATTTAACTTCTGCAAGTTGATTATCAATATCATCATCGTCAATAATGGCGGCATCATCGTCGTCAAAATTTATTTCTTTGAATTGGGGAACGCTGTTCATCATATCGTCCAGGTCGTCATCAATATCAAAATCTGTTGGAATTGGAATTTCACCCGGTGTCGATGTGTTGGATTCGATGTCGGTGGATTTTGGGGCTGACGTTTGTGTTACATTTGCCAAATCAAATGCAGATGTCGTGCGTTCAATGTGTTCACGTGCCCGGGCGTATGCAACACGTAATTCACTGGGGACGGTTTCTGGAATCGGGGCAGGGGTGTCGGGTTTCGTTTCTGGTTCTTCTGACACTGGGGTTGCGACGGGTTCAGTTGCCGGTTCTGGGGTCGGTTCTTCCATGGGGGTTTGTTGAAAAGCACGCTTGATAAATTCCGGTATTTTTACTGTGAACAACGGTTCTTTGGTTTTTGCAATCACGATGGTTGTTGCAATATACATCGGGACCGCCGCCAGAAGCAGAATACCAAATACAAGCCCAGGAAACCCATGAATATGTGCGTGACCCAGTTGCCACCAGCGATGTGTCGACAGTATATTAAAGTCAAACATAAAGTTCATAATCGTCCAAGTGGCAATAAAATAGCCCACCGTCCATAAAATGACGTATTTGTGCGATTTGTAAAAATCTAACAACTTATTTGACATAATTGTATTATAGACATTTGGTTGTTTTTGTCAACATTATATTGTTTTTTGATAAAAAGTGAAAAAATGTTTATTAAAAACTTTTTTTAGGGCTTTTTTGTGGTATAATTATAGAGACTATTCAAGGGGGGATGTTTATGCGTAGTTTTACGAAAGTGTTGGGTGCATCGGTTGTATGTGCGTCTTGTTTTGCGTTTATGTTTACGGTGTCTGCTGCGGAATCGCCACGTGCGGCAATGGGGCGTGCTTCGACATCTGTGCGTATGCCAACAATACCTGCGACAACGGTTGAACCGGCTGATGTTGTTACAAATAATGGTGGAAATGTTAATCCCGAACCACAGCCGCATGTTGATCCAGAACCGCATGTTGATCCCGAACCCCACGTTGACCCCGAAGTGCCAGAATGCCCAGACGGTGGTGTGCGTAATTCTGAATACAGTGTGTCGGAATGTATGAACGATGTTTTACGTTGTGTGAATAATGGTGCGTTGTCGGGCGGATTGAACGATTTGTTTAATGAAGATATGCGTAATGCAATTGTTAACGGTATGGGACTTTGTGCGGTCCAGGTTGATAAATGCGTAACGACGGTTCGTCGTGATTGCAAACCGGTATATTTGTCGTCCGCAGATGTGTGGATTGACTTTAATTCACGCAAGGTGCAACCAGAATATTATACATTTGTATTGCGTAAGACGGGCCTGACCCCGAACCAGGCAGAAAATACATGTATGTTATTGGATAAAAATACATATGGTTCATCTTTTAATGCGGTTGCGACCAGTGATTTAACGTCGGGTGAATATAGTAAACAGGTTGGTGCCTATAATGGCCAGATGGGTAATGTTTTGATTAAAAACAATCCATTGGGACCAAAGGTGAACGACGGTAACCCGGGTGTTGATGGTGAACGTGGTCATTATGCACGTTGGGATGCGACAACGGCGACATGCTATCTGCGTGTGGCTGCATATAATAAAGATGAACAGATTAAAAACAGTTGGCTGTTTGGTGCGTTGGGTGATGACCGTATGGCCGAAGTATGGCGTCCAGCAGGCGACACATTCAGTTGCAATAAAGACTTGTTTGGATTTTCGCTTATGAACGATACCAGCACCGCAGCGGTTGTTGGCGTTGGTGGTGGAACATTGTTGGGGGCGGGGATTGGTGCAATTGCCGGCCATGGTGAACGTTCATTTGATTGCAGCAATGCATCATCGGTCAAGAAATTAAATGAACAAGTCAACGCATTAGGGCCAAAGGCATATGTTTTGAATACGTTCATAGATGAACAGTACAAGATTACAACAAAAGACCTGAACAGAAAACAGTGCGAAGAAATCGTAAGCCTGTACGAAAGATATGAATCAATGCGTCAGGAACGCGAAAGTAAAATCTGTTATGGCAATATTGCGTTTAGTTGTAATTTTGACACGCACATCGCAGAAAACCCAGACAGAATATCGCTGTTTGCACTTCGCCAAGAATGTGGTGATTTGAATAAATTCGATACTGACGAATGTGTGAAATACTTGACAGCACAACACCCAGGATTGCGTTTTATGACTGGCGTTGCGTGTTATACCGACGAATATGGTTGCGAGTATAAGTCGTTGTATAACGAAAACAGTTTGGTTGGTTCTTTGAAATGTGAAAAAGCAGACGGCAGTTGTGCCAGTGCAGAACAGACCCAGGTTGAATTCGACAGTTTGACACCAGTGTTCGAAAAATTAACCGTATTGTCTGAACGCGAAGAATCAAATATGGGCAAAAGCATAAGAACCGGTGCAGCGATTGGTGCGGGAACCGGTGGTGTTGCAACAGCAATAACAGCTTTTGTTGAACGTAACAACATTAATTGTCGTGTTGGCGATGGTTTGAACAAGGTTGCATTTGGTAAATCGCACTCGATTGATACGTTAAAAGATTTCTATGTGAAATGGAATTTGCGTTTGCCAGATACAGTATCGCCAACGTCCACAGTTGTTGATTGTGCAACGTGGAAATCGGCATGTGGCGGATATACAGATTTGAATCAATGCAAAGATGTCGCGGTGAATTATAAACCGGCATCTGGGTCAACAACGTTGGTTCGTTCGGCATGTGTTGCGTCGGGCAGTGCATGTATCGAAAATGAGTCTGTTGCGAAATCGTACGGTGCGTGCGAATAAAAAGTTTCTTTAGGTGTGTCCCTAAAGGTAAACGTCCCGGATCCCTTGTGTTATCCTTGTCGCATAGGGGTTTTCCCACCGGGGCGTTTTTTTATTTGGAACCTTTGTCATTGCAAACAAAGTGAAGCAATCCAGTCAATATGTCGCGACAGGGTTGCGTGCATTATTATTACTGGATCGCCACGCTGACGCTCGCGATGACAAAACTCTATTGCCAGGAATGACATCAAGAGATAACATCGCGGCTATAAAATAAAAGTGGGTGGGGTGCATAAATAAAAAGCAGGGGGCAACGCCCCCCACGGTTATTGGGTATATTGATTATTGAGCCAAGGATTGTGAATAGGTCGTAGTTACAATCGGTACTTTGTCATCTATTGGTTGACAACGTATCTTGATATCTACACGACGACATGGTTGATAATTAACATTATCTTTCATTGTTCTTGTTTTGTCTTGTTTGCATGGTGTTGTATCTCCTATGCAATACGTACATGCTTCTTCGCCCATACCAGATGAGTTTACATATGGAACAATTTTCTTAAAGTTCAAATTTTGTTCTAAAACATACTTAACAGCATCTGCACGATTCTTAGACAAGGTTTTGTTAAACGGATTGCTGGCAGTGGTATCGGCATATCCATAAATGTCCATCTGGCATGTTTTTATATTCTCGTTTGACGCGATATCTGCAGCAAAATTTCTTAAGACATCTGCGTTCTTAATTTTTGATTTTCCTGAATCAAATAAGGAATCGCTTGAAAGTGATATGTCGGGAAGTTCTTGGTAAGAAATTGTTGTATTAACTGTCTGTACTTCGGTTGTGACTTCAGTACATTTGCCATCTATTTCTTTATGCTGTGAATCTTTTGGACAATAACACAATTGTGTTGTTGTATCGTATGTGTATCCATCTTTACAATTGCATGCACAATCTGTTAAATTTTCCAGTGTTAAATGTTCATCTTTTGATAAATCACATTGTGGTGTACATGTTTCTTGTTTGCATTCTTTCGCATTTTCAAACCATCCTGTGTTTGCTGGACATTGACATTTGCCGTCAATCACGATTTTGTTGCCTTCACACGGTCTGCATTCAGAATGGTCTCGTCCTGCGATAAATTCTTGTTTTTCGGGATCTTCACAAATACAATTTGGCCAGTCCCCCTCGAAACCAAATGTTGCACATGTTGGTTCTTGGGGTGTAGGTAACTGTTGAATTGCCTGTTGGGCGTTTTGAATTGCATCATTTGGTTTAATATAGTTTCCGGCGATGTTACCTGCTAATGATAATGCGGCGGCAGCGGTGGCGATGCCAATGCCGGTCTTTAATTTGTCGTCGGTTTTTGCACGCATTGCCGCCCACATGGCTACATCTGGGCCGTCAGGGTTCATAATTGCACGTGCGATTGAAGCGTAACCCCCACCAACAACACCGGTTCCAACATCGTCATAAAGGCCACTGGTTGCACTGTCAATCAACACCTCGGATTCAATACCGGGTTTTATGCCCAATGATGTCTTACGCAATTTCAAATCGTTGGCCAGTTTTGTATATTGAACATAAACGTCGATTAATTCATTGCCACCCGGAATTTCAACATTGGTCTTGCCACCGGCAACATTTTGCCCATTGCCATATTCACAACGGAAAGTATTTACGTATGCACGCATATCTGATTCAGCAGCATCATCGGCCGCACGTTCGCTTAACGCACCACCAATCATCATTCCGCCAATGCCAACGCCACCAATACCAATCGCACCGTTTATGCGGTTTTGTAACGACTTTTCGTTTTCGCGTGCCTTGTCCCGTGCTTCCGTCAGCTTATCAATATCTTCGTCGTTCTTGATAACGCAAGTATTTGAACTTTTATCGACCCGATAGAGATTACTGCATGCCTTGATAACGCAATTTTTGTGTTCATCATCGGCCCACGATGCCACAGTGGCATTTTTATCAATGTTTTGTTTGGCATATGCTGTGCAGTTGATTTGGGAAATACATATATTGTGTTCAATATCTGTTGTATAATCTTCGCCACATTTTTCCAATTTACAAAATGACTTGTTCTTTTTGCAATCCCAATGTGATGCGATTGCACCTGGAATTTCGCTGTTACAATCTGTTTCTTTGCCGTCACGAGTGACGCATTCTTCGATTTCTTCGTCCCATCTTTGGGTGCAATTACAGTTGTTTGATATGCATTTGTTTTGTTTTTGTGACAACACCCAGCCATTGGCAGTATCGCACGCGGTTATTTTACATTGGTCGGTTTTACCGTCTTTCCAGTGAGAAGCCTCAAGCGTTTTGCCAATTGCGTTTGGATAATCTTTCCATAATTCTTTTGGACAGGTTGTTTGTCTGCACATTTGATATTCTTGAGTTTGTCCAGCATTATCTTTATAGAATTTACCCGTTGGGAAAGGTTCAAAGTCTTTTACACATCTGTCGCTGGTGCATGATTTTATCTCGCCAGATTCTGGGTCCCAATCGGTAACGGTTCCATCTGTTGCATTTGGGTCAAAAGATTTTATGTTTGGACAAGATTTACCCCGTTGATCCAGAGATGTATCAAGTTCACATTCGAAAATATGGCCATCTTTTTCTTGCTCTGTCCTTGTTTCAGGTTGGCCTGTAACGAAACTGGTTTGTGTTATATCATATTCATATGTTCCAGTGGTTAATTTAGTTGCTTTGTACGTTTTGTGTTCGCAAAAATTTGGCTTGCAAGCAAACGAATTGGTTTTGCTTTTATCGTTTGGGTATGCATATTGAATTGAACCCGCTGTTTTTGTTCCATCGCTGTTTATGATTTGACAATCGTTTCCCAGTTTTATTGTATTAACAACATCTAACTGATCTATCATGTTTACGTTTTCGTTTTTGGGTAACTTGAAAATTATGGGTGTGTTTAAATCGGGGTGGTCGCTGTAGTTTTTTATCATATCTTGGCTCATAACGTTTATTCTAAGGGAGTAACCTTGTCCCCATGTATATCCAGGAATCTCGAAAGAACCGTCATTAAAACTTGTTGAGGCAACAACTAGGTTTCCTTTAGAGTTTTTCAAGTCTTGATTATTTTGTTGTAAATATACATATGCAATAGCTGGTTCATCATATTCATCAATCACCTTACCAGTGATGGATGCTGTGGGTTGTGCGGGTGTTGCGGCTGATTTTGTTACAACAGAGACACCAGATTGTTGATTTTTACCAGTAAATTTATCTTTTGATGATGGTGTATAGTTACTTCCTTCTAACACAGCAAAATACCCGACGCTATTGTCATATCTAACCACCAGTTTTTTATGTTTTGATACGTAATTACCAGTAACATATTTGTCCGTATAGTTCTTTGATTGTTCAATTTGACATATTGTACGTCCA
>JAGCRE010000137.1 GCA_017964865.1 Alphaproteobacteria bacterium
CGAAAAATGCGTTTGGCACATGCAGGGTTGTAACATGTGCCGATGGTTATCATATATCTGCAAATGCGTGCGTCTTGGATGACCAGACTTGCACATTACCCCATGGCATTGGCACACACGAATGGGATGCGGCACGTGGTCAATGGGGCCCATGTATCGCAACATCTTGCGATGCGGGATATACAAGCGACCCAGATGAAAGATTGCCGGGTTCATCCGAACAATGTGGTGAATGCAAAAACAAATACGTAAATGGCGAACAAGCGGTCAGCAGTTATGTCCAGGGTTGCGAAATCGCATCTTGTATGTACCAGGGCGAAAAGTTTGCGTTAAATGGCGACAAATGTGAGGCAATTTGCCTTGCGGATATGTGGAATCATGATGACAATTTGGTATCTATTGGATGGAACCAAGGCACCAAGAAATGCGAACGCAAGTGTAAACCTGGATATATACCATATTAATGGTAAAAACGCCCCAGTTATACAAACTGGGGTTTTTATTGCGTCCAAAAATCTTTTATACTATAAATACAATCATGAAGAAATATGATGTGATTATTATTGGTGCGGGTGCGTCGGGATTGTTTGCCGCCACATATGCCGAGCGAAACGGAAACCGTGTCGCGATTATTGATATGGGCAACACCCCTGCCCGCAAGGTCGCGGTGTCTGGGGGTGGACGGTGCAATTTTACAAATATGGCCGCATCTGTGGACAGATATTTTGGTAAAAACCAACAATTTGTTCGTGGTGCTTTGGCCCGATTTTCACCAGCCAATATGCTTGTATGGATGCAAGAACACAATCTTGGCATTATTGAAAAAGCCCCCGGACAATACTTTTGCACAAATGGTGCAAAAGCGGTTGTCAATGCATTAATTGATGACATTCATAAAACCGAATTTATAACAAACACAATGGTTAATGATGTCGATAAACAAAACGACACATTTATTGTTCATACAACAAATGGCGATTTTCAGTCCAATAAAGTTATTATCGCAACGGGTGGCACATCGTTTGCGAACCTTGGGGTGTCAGATATTGGACATAAAATCGCCCGTAAATTTGGGCATAAAATTGTGCCAATCCGCCCCGCCCTGTGCCAGATAAAAACGAATATTTTTCCACCGGAACTGGCGGGAATATCAATGTCGGTATCTATACGTGTTGGACGGGAAACAATAAACGATGATATGATTATTACTCACAACGGTATTGGTGGGCCGGCCACATATCGGGCAACGGTTCGTGATATAGATAATGATATTATTGTGAATCTGGCACCAAACACCGATATGTATGAATTCTTAGATGCATATAAACACAAAAATGGAAAAAAGAGTCTTGCTGGGGCTGTGGCTGAAAAAATACCAGAACGTGTTGCACATTGGATATGTGGCGACAAACAATCCGTCCGCATTGCCGATTTGCGTGATTTAGAATTACGTGATATCGCAAACAAGATAAACAGCGTTGTTATTCCATTATCAAATATTAAGTTTTATTCGATTGATTCGGCCGAAGTCGTTCGTGGTGGCGTTGATACCGCCGACATATCGTCCAAGACTATGGAATCGAAATTATGTTCGGGATTATATTTCACCGGTGAAGTCATCGATATTGCCGGGGATTTAGGTGGATTTAACCTGCACTGGGCATGGGCAAGCGGTTTCACCGCTGGTAATGTGATTTAATTGTGCTTACAAGCGGAAAACGAACCTATCGCATATCTTATATCATATGAATACAATCTTTCATTGTACGGGGAATAAAAACAATGAAAGAAAAAACTTTTACGGTAACAAATGATACTCAGGTCGTATGTGCTATTTGGGACAACGTCAAAAAACCAATTGGCATAATTCAAATTATCCATGGCATATGCGACAATATAAAAACATATAACCGTTTTGCAAAGTTTATGAACAAAAATGGTTATATTGTCTTTGGTGCCGACCGTCCACCATGTGGTTACCGTGATAATTCCATATGCTGTTTTGATAAATCTGTCCAGTTACAGATAAACATAATGAATTACCTTATTACTAAATATAATTTACCAGTGTTAATCTTTGGGTATGGATATGGTGGCATTGTAACCCAATCTATATTACAGAAATCAACAACACCTGCGGCCGGTGTGTGCCTTGCTAACGTTGGAAAATATTCGGCATTTGCATTAAACGTTGCAGAATTTTTCGCGTGGTGTTGTGCAAAAATCTTTGGTAAAAACGCCCCAGCAAACATATTAAATCGATTATCGTTTGGCAAACGTCGGTGCCGTTCAAAAGTAAAATGCACCCATGAATTCTATATTTCGCTGTTTCATGGCATAAAATCTATTAAACCAAACGTTGCATTTAACACACCAATATTGATGATAAGCGGGGCCAGTGATTCTTACGCCACCAATCCGCGTTTCAGCCAGGCATTATATAACGCATATCGCAATAACGGCATTATGAATGTCACAATGATAATATACCCAGATAATGGCGATAATTTGCTGATGGAAATGAATTTCGGTTCAATGCCCGATGATATACTAGATTTTATAAAATACGCAACCAGGAACGATTATTCCGCCACCAATACGGATGCGTTGCCCTCTTGAACAACCAGGTCCGGATCGTCATCATACGTTTTGTCACCCGTCCAGACATAGTAATCGTATTGTTTACCGGGCTGAGCCTCAACCGTAATTACGTGATGTGCTGTTTCGATTTTCAAATCGTTGCCATTTGGCATTGAATATTCGACCATATTTGCACCACCACAGTTGATACATTCGGCATATTCGTATTCAACCGGTGCATCATTCGATTGACACCCCGCAACAGCGAATGCACCAATCAACAAAAACAAGATATTTCTTTTCATACCACACATTATATCACAAAAAAGCCCCAAAACAAAATTTTTTGTATTTTATACCGCCCCCATTGACATTTCGGGGAAAATACCTATATATAAAACTGTCGGGGTGGAATACCGACACAAATTTCCAAATTTTCATTTAACAAAATCAACAAAGGAGATGACAATGATTACAAAGTCAGCCAATGTTTGTGCTTTCCTTGCGATGCGCGAAGCGTGGCAACAAGATATAGAGCACGGAAACATTGAAAAAGCAATTCAGAAAATGCAAATGGCATATCTGTTTCGCAG
>JAGCRE010000138.1 GCA_017964865.1 Alphaproteobacteria bacterium
GGCATTTGTCCAAAATGTGGTGGCACAATCAGTTTATGATTTTCCTCGACAATTGGTTCTGATTCACATTTATGTGCACAGCCCATAACTGTAACCGCAATAACCCCTAATAAAATTAGCGATACTAGTTTTTTCATAATACACCCTTTCCTTTTATATTATGTGGGACGCATAAAAATGCGTCCCTTTTTTATTACAGAGGCATTTTAATCGCATTGCCCATATTCGCAATGAATTCAGACAAAGCAATTGTTTCCTGTTTGTCGGAACCAAAGTGACGCAATGTCACAGACTTGTCCGCCATTTCTTTATCACAAACAACGGCGATAATGGGTGTTTTTGCCAATGACAATTCGCGAATCTTATAGTTCACTTTTTCATCACGCAAATCAGCCCGACAATAAACACCGGCTGCACGCAATGCTGCAACCACTTCGTTTGCATAATCTGCTTGCTTTTCAGAAATCGGCGTCACGACAACTGGCTCTGGCGACAACCATAATGGCAAATTACCACCGGTTGATTCCAGCAACACGCCAATAAAGCGTTCAATAGAACCCAACATTGCACGATGCAACATAATCGGACGATGCTTTTCACCATCTTCGCCAATATAGGACACATCAAAACGTTCCGGCAGATTCATATCCACCTGAATCGTTCCACATTGCCATTCACGCCCCAGCGCATCACGCAACACGAATTCCAATTTTGGACCATAGAACGCACCTTCGCCTGGGTTGATTTCAAACGCATATCCATGTTCCGTCAACGCATGCGACAATGCATTTTCGCACATATCCCAAATTTCATCAGACCCAATACGTTTTTCCGGACGCGTTGACAGATAAATTTTGACATTTTCAAAACCAAATTTTTTATAAATGTCCAAAATAAATTTCAACGCATCGATACATTCAGATTCCATCTGTTCTGGGGTGCAATAGATGTGTGCATCGTCTTGGGTAAATTCACGCACACGCAACAGCCCCATCAACGAACCCGATGCTTCGTATCTGTTCACCTTGCCAAATTCTGCCAAACGCAATGGCAAATCACGATATGAACGAATACCCTGTTTAAAGGTCAACACACTGCCTGGGCAATTCATTGGCTTGATACAGAACACACGGTCATCTTGGGTTTTGCCCGAATAATTATGCGCACCATATTTTTCCCAGTGACCAGACGTTTCCCACAAACTTCTGTCCATCACACTTGGCGTACAAATTTCCAGATAACCCGCCCTGTCCTGACGTGCACGCATATATTCAATCAAGCGGCGATAAATCTTGTACCCCTTGTCGTGCCAAAACACCGCACCCGGCGCATAATCTGGTTCAAAATGGAACAAGTCCATATCTTTACCCAGTTTACGATTATCACGTGCTGCGGCCTCTTCCTGCATTTTCAAGAATTGGTCCAGGGCTTCTTTTGATTCAAACGCATCAACATAAATACGTTGCAACATTTTATTTTTAGAATCCCCTTTCCAGTATGCACCCGCAACCGTTCTTATTTTGAATCCGTCGCGTGGTAAATCTTTGGAACTTTCGACGTGCGGTCCACGACACAAATCGGTAAAGTCGCGGAAAGTATAAACCGACAATTGTTCACCTGCGGCATCATATTCATTTAACCATTCCATTTTATATGGTTGGAATTTGAATAATCCTTTGGCTTCGTCCAAACTTACAAACCGTTGTTCGAACCGACCGTTTGATTTAATCAGTTCACGCATTTCTTTTTCTATTTTCGCAAAGTCTTCTTCGCTGAATCTGTGTTCGGTATCAAAGTCGTAATAGAACCCGTTTTCAATCGCCGGACCACCTGCGAATTTGACATCTGGAAATAATTTCTGCACCGCTGCCGCCAACACATGTGCCAGCGAATGACGAACCGTTTCAATTGGATATGACATAATAATAACCTCTATATATTTTAAATTGTTTGATTTTTGTTTGTTGATTATAGCACGTGCACATAAAAGCACAATTAGAAATTACACCCCCGCAGGGGTTGTTGTAGTTGTTGTAAAAAAGAACAATTTATCAAACATAACACGCCAATTATACGCATTTTTTATTGATATGTAAATAAAAAAATGTGCGGCATTGCCGCACACAAACCACTAAATCAATGGGTAATCAATTATGCACCCATACAGCACCGCAAAAAAGAAGCATACCGAACCTGCGATACAAAACAGATGCCAAACCGCATGACTGAATTTTAATTTACGCCATACATAGAATATCACCCCAATCGAATACGACAATCCGCCCGCCAATATAAACCACAAACCGCGTGGTGAAATATGACGTATCATATCGGGTAATATAAACAACAATGTCCAGCCCATCGCCAGATATAATGCAACCGTCCCCTTTGGTTGTTGATGCGGATTACGAATTTTAATAATCGCCCCCAATATAGTTATCGCCCATAAAAAGCCAAATACACTCCACCCAACAACACCACGACAATTTACCAACATAAATGGCGTGTATGTGCCGGCAATCAAGGCATAGATGGCGATGTTATCCCATACTTCAAAGAAACATTCACCACGTTTTCCAATCAACGCATGACACATTGTTGAGCCCAAATACAATGCAATCATCGTTGCACCAAAAATTGCACACGAAACGACCGCCCATGCATCACCGGCAATCGCCGCATACACAACCAACAACACCAATCCGGCAATCGCAAGACCTATTCCAATACCATGTGTTAAAACGTTTAACGTTTCTTCGCCACGTGTAGATTTACGTTCCCACCGAAAAAGCCCAGTTGCCCGTAATGCCTTTAACACCCTGCACGCATGCGAATTACATTTAACATCACGCAATCTTTTCCGCACCACAGATTTTGTTTTAACCATTTCCCTTTCCTTTTCCTTCCATAAACAATTTTGCCGCCATTTGAATATCTGTTTTTGGGCATTGAAATTCAACTAACTTTTCCGGGCTTATTTTTACCTTTGAAAAATCGCCACGCATATTTTTTATTCTTGTTATATATTCTGGTTTGCCCATCATATCTTCCAGTGCCAATTGCTGTTGGGCATAATGTCCCGTACCAAAAATACAGAACACCGTATTATATTTGTTTAATGCCGCCGCAATATTTTGAATCATAAATGCATCACGACCATATTTATCAAATTCTGCATGCAATTTTTCCAATTCTGTTCCATGTGCATTTGGTGTTGTTGTACGCAATATCTTATCCAGAAAATCTACATCTATTTTTTCACCTGGCCGCAACATACGCAGAATTTCAACCCCTTGGGCATCAGATAAATCAGCAAACACCACTGGCAGTTTTTTCTTTGTCGCGACGCCCGCCGCATAGGCAAGTGTGTTGACCTGGAATCCGCGTGGCGTTAATTTCCATTCATAACCATCGCTTTCCATTTCCGTCAATAATACATCTGGCTTCATATCAAAATCATCAGCAAAGCACATATCAACCATATCAAATGATATATTATGGTCGTGTTTATCACCGATATAAACCAATGTTTTACCATCACGACGAAAAACAGCGATAAACGGTGTCGGCTTTACCGGCATTTCACGAATCTCGCCCCACATACGAATCAAATCAAAATTTGGTTTAAATTGCATTTTGCACTCTCCGTCTTACCATATCCCCACCCATAACCGACATTATGGAATACAGGTCTGGTGTGTTTGTTCGACCCACCAATGCCACACGCAGATTCATTGCGACATCACCATTTTTAATACCCGTTTTTTCTGCAATCGCAACAATCTTGTTCCACCATGTGTCTTTATCGTCATCTGGATTATACGTTTCCAAAAATTCTTTCAATACATCGCGGTTATATTCATAGTCGGCCATCGACACAAAAAGTTTATCCCAGAAGAACGCAACGTTTTCCAACGTCTGTTTCCACGTGATAAAATCTTTACGCACACGTTTTGGGTTATCGCGTTCAATACCCAACACAGATGCCAGGTATTTCGAATCGCTGACCTGCATTTTATTATCATCGGTGCCATATTCATTTGCCCAATTCGTCACCGCATTAACAAGGTCCGAAACAGGCATTGCCCCGATATATTCCTTGGCCCACCATTCCAATTTTTTCATATCGAATAACGCACCCGACATCGGTATCTTTTTGGGTTTCATTTCATAATCCCAGAACGATTTAACCATACCCTTTAATTTTGCCTCTTCATATCCTGACGCTAAAATATTACCCAGGTATTCAACCACCGCACCTGTCGGCCAACCGTCTTGTAAAAAGAACGCAACATTTGCCTCGGGGTCTTTACGTTTAGAC
>JAGCRE010000139.1 GCA_017964865.1 Alphaproteobacteria bacterium
GTTTTATAAATGTTGCAAATGAAACTTTGTGGCGATTTGGTTCTGCGTGAGAAATGTGATGCGGTGGGTGAAATTACCCCCGATGTTTTGCATGCCTTGGACGAAATGGTTCAAATGATGCATGAACAAAATGGGGTTGGATTGGCCGCCCCCCAGGTGAACATTACAAAGCGTTTCCTGGTTATGATGAACCCAGATACAAACGAAGTGTTCAAAATGATAAACCCAAAAATCGTCCGCAAAAGTGATGAAACCGTTAAAATGGAAGAGGGTTGCTTGTCTGTGTTGGGGCCGGATAATCTGCCGGTGTTTGCCGATGTGGTGCGACCAGCGGTGGTAGAGGTTGAATGGACGAACGAAGCCGGTGAACCAATGGCGGCAGAAATGTCTGGGTTGCCAGCACGCATTGTGCAACATGAAACCGACCACTTGGACGGGATATTATTTATTGACTATCTGTCGCCGGTGCATCGCGAAATGGTTATGCGTAAGGTGCGTAAACACAAAAGGGCATAGAATTGAAACTGATTTTAATGGGAACAAATGATTTTGTTGTCCCAATTTTTGACGCGATAAAAAATGCCGGACATGATATTGTCGCGGTGTTTACTCGTGCCCCAAAGCCGGCTGGTCGCAAACATATATTAACAAAATCACCGGTGCATATATGGGGTGAATCAAACAATTTGCCGGTTTATACATCAATAAAGCAATTTGATTCTGTGGATAAAAACGTCGATTACATTGTTGTTGTGTCATATGGCGTGATTCTGGGTGACAATGTATTAAATGCGGCACCGGTTATAAATATTCACCCAAGTGATTTACCAAAATATCGTGGTCCGTCACCGATTAAAACGGCAATTTATAATGGTGACAGATCCAGTGCAGTCTGTTTAATGAAACTGGTCGCGGAATTAGATGCGGGTGATATTATTATGCGGACACCATTCGAAATCGGCGAAAATGATACCAATGAAACGATTGAAAGAAAGGTGTCAACAATCGGTGGTGAAATGCTGGTGTTTTTCTTATCGTCGCCCGGACAATTTGTCGCCCAGCCACAAAGTGGCACACCGACATATACGCGTAAATTTACCGGTGATGATGAAATTATTGACTGGAAAAAATCGCCAATCGAAATTCATAATCAAATTCGTGCGTTGGGATGTGGCCGAACAAAAATAAACGGCATGGACGTAAAAATTTTGGAAACACGCGTTGAAAACGGTGAATTAAAAATTGTTGTAATTCAACCATCGGGCAAAAAACCAATGGACTGGAAAAGTTTCGTAAATGGCCTGCGTGGTGGTGAAGTAAGTTTAGGGGTATAAAAAATGTGTTTAGATATGGGTCACGATTTTTATTGTGCGTATCGTGGCGTTTGGGTTACAGAATCTGAATTCAATGGCGATAAACCAGTTTATTATCACGAACCAAAAAAAGGTCCCGCATACGAGGCCGCGTCAATGGGTGCATGCAAATGCCTTAAATGTCCGGAAAAAAGTAATGAAATGTGTGCGACTTGTGATAACCCAGATTTTTTAAGACAGGAACAGTTTGAAAAAGCACAACAATGTATTGACTGTGATGGAAATGTGTTTGGCAGAATTTCCACCATGGTAACCAGATGTGAACACTGTGCGGTACAATACAGAACGCGAGGAAAGTTAAGATAAAAAAGGTAAAAAATGATAGTAAAAATAAAACGTGAATATAAAACATTGGCAGATAAAAAAGATAACTATCAATGGCATGAAAAAGCACATGATAAGATGTGTATAAATTGCATCTTTGTTGGCGAATTGCCATTTGAAATCGGTTGTCAATGCGGTAAACATCTGGGCGAAATTGTCCGGGTCAGTGATTGCGGAACATGTGATGCACATAAAAATGCTGCCTTTTGGTATAATCGTATGAACCCAATTAAATATATGATATTGAAAAATCATGGGTTCAAATTTAGAAACAGATAAAGGTAAAAATATGGCTGATAACAAAGAAGCATCATGGATTGAAACACACCCGTTTTGTGGGTTGTATGCATGTAATGTATCTTTGTCCGAACATAATAAAAATGGAACATGCAAGTGCTTAAAATGTATGGGATTGCATTGCCAGGGTTGTCAACAATATATGGACCTGATGGACGAAGCAAATAAAAACGATTGGATAAAATTAGAACGTTGTATAAGTTGCCAAAACCAAAGATGACACGATATAAAGTAATTCTTGAATATGATGGAACGGACCTTATTGGGTGGCAGGAAAATGCCCAAGGACCGTCTGTGCAGTCATTGTTGGCTGATGCGATATTTTCGTTCTGTGGGCAGCGTCCAGATATTACCGGGGCGGGGCGGACAGATGCTGGTGTTCATGCATTAAATATGGTTGCACATTTTGATTTAGACAAAGAAACAGATGCCGAAACTGTTATGCGGGCAATGAATTTCTATTTGGTAAATAAACCCGTCGCGGTATTAGGTTGCGAAATTGTGGCGGATGATTTTAATGCACGTTTTGATTGTGTAAAACGGCACTATAAATATGTCGTGTTAAACCGTACATCACAACCGGTATTGAACAAGAATCGTGTTTGGTGGGTGCCACGTAAATTAAATGTATCGGCGATGAAACGTGCCGCCTCAATACTGATTGGTAAACACGATTTTACCAGTTTTCGTGCAAGTGAATGTCAGGCAAAATCACCGATAAAGACTCTTGATACGGCAACCGTTACAAAACGTGGTGATGAAATTATCTTTGAATTTTCGGCACGTTCTTTCCTGCATCATATGGTTCGTAATATGGTTGGCACACTGGTTGAAATTGGTATTGGTAAACCATACGATATTGATGAAATTTTGGCGGCAAAAAACCGTTCATCGGCGGGTCCAACCGCACCAGCATCGGGTCTGTATTTTATTGGGGCAGACTATTCCAACGACGACGGTGGTTCAGGTAAATAATTTTACCAGATTCGTAAATTACGAAACCGCCGCGTAAAATTTTATCGGCACAATTTTCATTGTTTATATCCAGGTATGATACAATATAGTCAATCGATTCATCATCACATAGTTTTGTAACATTTTGTTCCAGTGTTGAAAACTTTTGCATATATGCGACTGTGAATTTCGGTGAACGGAAAATGTATAAACCTTTTGTGTGTTTTGCACGTGTGTTTGTGTTGTCTGTTTTAATGTATGCGAATTTCTTCCATGTATCAAAAGTAAAATAGTGATTTGATGCACGTGATTTATTAAATGTGATTTCATTGTTATTTACAAATCCGACCAATTCATGATCAGCGGTTGCCATAAAGACTGGACGTGGTGTTGCAATAACGATTATAATACCAACCAACATAAATGTTGCCCCGATAATGTAATTTACTTTTATACGTAACGGACGAATTAAAACAATGCTTGCCAACCCCAGAATAATAAAACACATTGCAGAATTTGATATGTATGGAACCTGGACCACCGAATGTGGCAGGTTCGCAATTTTATCTGCGATATGCAATGCGTATGTATAAATCATATCTGCGATGTCCAGTGGAAAGTGTATGCCAAGTATCGCGGCAAACATTCCAATAATAACCAACGGCATTATTAAAATTGAAAAAATGGGTAACAAGACAAGGTTACCAATAATACTGAAAATCGGTAATGAATAAAAATGTGTGGCTATAAATGGTGCAGTAAAGACTGATGCAACAGCGGCGGTCAAAATAGCGGTTGAAATATATCGTAAAACTTTGTTGTTTGGCATCTTTGGGTTGATTGTGTCCCAGAACCATACCAGGCCGAATATCGCAGAAAACGATAATTGAAACCCAGCCGTCATTATGTAATACGGATTTATTAAAAACAGAACACAAAACGCGATTGCAACATTACGCAACGAAAATGCCCGCCGGCCCAGAACAACAGCAACGCATATCAGTGTCGCCATTAAAAACGCACGTAATGTTGCAACACTTAACCCCGATATAAAAACGTATAATATCAGTCCGCCCAACGAACAAATCATTGCTGGAATTTTGGCGGGGACGCGTCGCACAATATATGGACATAACCGAAAAATAAAATAGAACAGTATAAACAGCCAACCCATAACAAGTGTCATATGGAAACCGCTGATAGACCAAATGTGTCCAACGCCCGCAGATGTCCAAATTTTACGGGCATCATCTGGTAATGTGTGTTTATAGCCCAAAACCAAACTGTCCACCAGCATTGATTGTGTGCGGTTGTGTATCCATTGTCTTATGTCGTTGGAATTGTGACTTGTTATATATAAATTGTCGGCATAGCCAGTTGCGGTAATGCCATTAAAGTATGCCCAACGTGCAAAATCAAAACCGCCGGGTGCATCTGCAGGCCCTGGCATAAACAATGTTGCGGTTGCATGAATTGTGTCGTTTATATTTATTGGTGTGTCTGTATCAACCGATATACGAACAATTGCATTTTGACTTGTATTTATATTTAATTCGGTTGCGGGAACGCGAATATAGATTCGTGATTTTGTATCGGTAAAGTCAACATTTGTAACCCGACCCGAAATTTCAACATCACGCAAATTATGTTTTAGTATGGGTGTGTCTATTAAATCTGTATATGTTGCCGCATAGCAAAAACCGAACATAAAAATCAAAACGGCTCGAATAATAATTGGCAGTCGCCAAATGCACATCGTTATAAATAAAACAGCGGAAAACAGCCATGCAAACGGAACAGATGGTTCACTGTCGCCTAGGAAATACAACGCACCACCCGCCGCCATTATAAATGGCACCCATAAAAACAGATTTGTCTTTTGATTTTTCCACAATTCCAACATACGATAAGTATAGGAATTTATTCGTATTTATCGCAATATGTTTTTATCCACCAAACACAAAAGAATTGTCGGCAGAAATAGCAATAATTGCGTCTATATCGTCGTTATCTGCCGCATGTTGGCGAATTGTTTTGCCACACTTTTCACATTTATGAACGATGATAAATTTTTCACCGTCTTTTTCAATCGCGATTGGTGCCATCATGCCACCACAATTTGATGCACGATCGCCCGGTGTATTATCA
>JAGCRE010000140.1 GCA_017964865.1 Alphaproteobacteria bacterium
CATGCCAATTCCAAAATATGGTTCAACCGCACCACCATAATTTTTATACAAATATACGTTTAACATATTTGACCATACGTCATAGTCAAAATCGGTCGAATTTTGTTTTTCATGCTTGCCCGTATAAAGTGTTTCGAATTCAAGTTTTACATAGTCGGTTAACCGATTCCCAATGTTTAATCCAACCCCAAAATTATTGTCACGAATTGTTGTGGTGTGACCGTTGCTTAATTTATATTGATACGCAATATGTTCGTTGCGATGAATACGCAGACCTAAATATGTATCACGCTTGTTCGTTTTGGTCGTTGTTGGTGTGGTGGTTGGTGCCGAATATGTTTCCACGTCGTCATCATAGTCGTATGAATCGTATTCTTCGTCCAAATTTGCCAATGCCGGTGTGGTAATTAATGTTGCAAGTAATAAGCAAGATATTTTCTTCATTTCTTTTTCCCCATAATTTTCGTTCTTGATTATAGTCCCAGACAAACGCATTATCAAGATTATTTAATAAATCAAAAAAATTTCATTATATTCACATCTGTGATATAATTGCGGGGATGAGGGAACAAAAAACAAATAAAAAAGATAACAAAGAAAAACCGTCGTTCAAACGACGGATGTTTGTCTATGTGTTCAATTTGTGCCTGTTTGCGTGCGTGGGAATTGCAGGCTATGTTGCGGTTATATACCTGAAAATGCCGTCGTTGGATGCGATTTTGCACGAAACACGACCCGCGGCAGTTATGTTTTTGGACGCATCGGGAAATGAAATTCGTGCATCAAATCGAATTATGGGAACACCAGTATCGGTGGAAACGTTGCCCTCACACGTATGGCAGGCAATTGTTTCAATCGAAGATAAACGGTTCTTTGAACATGGGCCGATTGATTCACGTGGCGTGTTGCGGGCGGTGTTTGTGAATCTGTTTCGTGGCCACTTTGCCGCAGGCGGTTCGACAATTACACAACAGACCGCCAAAAATATCTTTCTGTCGCGGGATAAAAAAATTTCGCGTAAGGTCCAAGAGGTTATATTGTCATATTGGCTGGAAAATCGGTTTAATAAAAATCAAGTGCTGGATTTGTATATGAACCGCGTGTCGCTGGTTGGGGGAATGCGGGGAATCGATGCGGCGGCACGTGTTATGTTCCAGGTGCCGGCAAATAAATTGTCGGTGGCCCAGGCGGCACAAATTGCCGCAATGTTAAAGGCACCAACAACATACAGCCCACTGAAAAACCCAGAAAAAAATATCGCACGTGGATAAACTGTCCTGACCGATATGGTGCGTCAGGGATATTTCGATATAATACAGGAACGTGCCGCAGCACAAAATTTAGCCCCTGCAACACCAACACCCGATACAAATAAATATCGGTACTGGACGGATTTTGTGCTGGATGAGGTTAATTCACGTGTCGGTTCAATTGATTCTGATTTGTATGTTTATACGACAATGGATATGGGGTTGCAGGAACGTATTGCCGGTGTTTTGTCGCGTCGCGTTGGCGAAAACCAGGGGGCGGTAGTTGCCATGTCGCACGATGGTGCAATGCGGGCTATGTCGGGTGGGGCTGATTATCAAGCCAGCCAATTCAATCGCGTTATGGCGTTGCGACAACCGGGTTCGGCATTTAAGCCGATTGTGTATTTAGTTGCATTGGAAAACGGTTTGTTGCCAGATTCATATGTGAACGATTCACCGTTTGCAATTGGTGACTATAACCCAAAGAACTATAACGAACGGTATTATGGCGATATAACATTGGCCACCGCGTTCGCAAAAAGCGTTAATTCGGTGCCGTTAAAGTTGACTGAATTGTATGGCATTGATTCTGTGCTGGATATGGCGGGGCGTTTGGGTGTTGGAACACATCTGCGGCGCGAATATTCAACTGTTTTGGGGGCATCGGAAATGTCGCTGATTGATTTGACCAATATTTATGCGGTGGTATGGAACAATGGGGAATCGGTGCATCCGTATTCAATTACAAAAATTGTTGATGCATCGGGTAATGTAATTTATGAACGTAACCCGTCTGATCCAATCGCAGTATTATCACCAGAAACAGTCGGTTATATGACGGAATTGTTGGCGGATGTGGTGGCACCGGGGGGAACCGGACATCGTGCAATGG
Source organism: Alphaproteobacteria bacterium (assembly GCA_017964865.1). The sequence goes on from JAGCRE010000140.1 coordinate 2,143, forward strand.
CACCAGGGGTGCTGGGGGGCAAAACGGGGACCAGTAACAATAATCGTGATGCGTGGTTCGTTGGTGCAAACAGAAACTTGGTCATTGGTGTTTGGGTCGGCAA
>JAGCRE010000141.1 GCA_017964865.1 Alphaproteobacteria bacterium
GTTTGGTGCGTTGGGATTCGCAGACGATTATAAAAAAGTTTCCAGTCAATCGGTCAAGGCATCAAATGGTTTAAGTCCCAAAATGCGTTTGTTTATCGAAGGGTTATTTGTTGTAATACTGGCGTATTTAATCAATAAAACAATGCCGGCATATATGCCAGATTATTCGTTGGCGTTTGGGTCGTGGATAGTTTTGTCGTTGGGATTTTGGTATTATGTGTTTGCATATTTTGTGATTTGTGGTTCGGCAAATGCAACGAATATTACAGACGGACTGGACGGAATGCTGTCTAAATTATATTTGCCGGTGCTGATTGTTTTGGTTGTGGCATTATATGGTGCGACACGTATTGGTTTTATGGATACAGTTGCATTTTTACCAGAAACCAGCGGACTGTATGCGGTGCTGGGCGGAACGTTTGGTGCGGTCCTTGGGTTTTTGTGGTATAACGCAAAGCCCGCAGCAATATTTATGGGTGATGTTGGGTCGCTTGCACTGGGCGGTTTAATGGGAACGGTTGCAATGCTGTTAAAGTCTGAAATTGTTATGGGTGTTGCAGCGGGTATGATGGTTATTATATTGCTGTCATCGTTTATGCAAACAATGTTTTTCAAGATAACACGTATATTAACCGGCACAGGGCGTCGAATTTTCTTGCGTGCACCATTGCATCATCATTTTGAAGAAATGGGCTGGACTGAAACAAAAATCGTGGACAGGTTCTTTATTGTATCTGTTCTGTTTTCGGGGTTGGCGTTGGTGATACTTAAATTTGCATAAATTTTATTGTTGTGGGGGTGGATATGTTCAAACGAACCGAGGAAAGCAAAATTACCAGTTGGTATTTCGAAATAGATAAAAAATTACTGGGGATGGTGTTATTGATGATGCTTGTTGCGATGGTTGTCGCAATTTCCAGTGGTTCTGCAATGTTCGTGCGAACAACAAATTTGGTTCATAAAATTCAGTGGTATGATTTCTTTGTGCGTATGATACCGTATTATGTTGTTGGTGGGCTGACAATGTTAGGGGTCAGTATGATGGACCGCAACACAATTCTTAAAATATCGTGGGTTGATGTTGTTGTGTGTTTTCTTTTGTTGATTGGAACAGTTGTAAATCCGCATGTTATGAATCATTCGCATCGTTGGTTTATAATTCCACATTTGCCAAATATAATGCCGTCTGATTTGATGAAGCCGGGGTTTGTAATTATATCAGCTTGGTTCATTTCAAAGATGAAATCGATATATGGCACCGATATGTTCAATATAAAAAAGACATTGACCCAGGTTAAAACTTGGTCATGGGTTTGGTATATTGTGCCGTTTGCAATTGTTTTGGGAATTCAGTTCTGGCACCCCGATTTTGGAACAATGGTTTTGTATTTGTTGACATTGGGGGTGATGTTATTATTGGCGGGCCTGCCGATGCGTTTTGTTGCGACATTGGGTGGTATTGCCGTTGGTTTGGGTGCATTGGGTTTGGCGGTTTTGACACACGTTCGGGCCCGAACATTGGCTATGTTTGATGCGGTTGATCCCACCAGCCAGGTTGGTATTGCCCTGCGGGCGATACGAAATGGCGGACTGTTTGGTGCGGGGGACAAGGCAGATATTGTTGAACACCTGCCTATGGCAGAAAGTGACTTTGTTTTGTCGGTAATATCGGAAAATTGGGGGGCGATTGCATCGTGTTTGCTGATAATATTACTTGCCATGGTGGTGATACATTTGTTAAAGCAGTCACGTTGTATGCGTGATGAATTTACATCGGTCGCGGTCAGCGGAACAGCAGCGATGTTTGGATTTCAGGCGTGTATAAACCTGGCATCGACATTACGTTTAATGCCGGCCAAGGGTATGACGTTGCCGTTCATATCCCACGGGGGCAGTTCGCTGGTTGCATACTGTTTATTGTTTGGAATGATATTGGCTTTAATGCGTGAAGATAAATGGAATTAGGGGTGAAAAAATGAAGATATTTATTGCAACAGGTGGCACTGGCGGACATGTATATCCGGCATTGGCGGTCGCAACAGAATTGGCAGAACGTGGCCACAAAATTACAATATCGTGCGATGGTCGTGTGAATAAAATGGTGCACGATGGTAAACCAAAAAAATCCAAAATGGTTCACGTGTGGGCATCGGGTGTTGGTGAAAAAAGCCGTATTAGTCAAATATATGCGTTGTTCAAAATCGGTGTGTCTGCATTGGCATTGATATTGCGTTTTGCAATCTTTCGGCCCGCACGCGTTGTCGCGTTTGGTGGATATGCGTCTGTGCCAGCGGTGTTTGCCGCACATGTGTGGCATATTCCAACATTCCTGCACGAACAGAACGCGGCAATTGGTCGTGCAAATAAATTTGCTATGCGTTGGGTAAAAACGTTGATGACCAGTTTCCCAACTGTTGACGGTATGCCCAAAAAATCAAATGCAGCAGTGGTTTATACGGGTCTGCCGGTGCGTCGTGATTTTATTGAACATGCTGGGGCAAAATTGCCGGGTAAATCACACTTGCTTATTACTGGGGGGTCACTGGGGGCACAAATCTTGGACGAAGTGGTCCCGGAATCTATTGCAAAAATGAAAAATAAAAAATTTTTTGTAACCCACCAAACACGCCCAGAAAATGTTGATAAATTACAGCGTTTCTATGCCGAACATAAAATTCACGCAAACGTGTTGTCGTTTATTCACGATA
>JAGCRE010000142.1 GCA_017964865.1 Alphaproteobacteria bacterium
TCATAAAGGTATTCGGCAGTCTGGAAATTAGATGGCAATTTTTCACGAATATTCTGTTCGATAACACGACGGCCGGCAAACCCAATTCGGGCCCCAGATTCCGCAATATGAATATCGCCCAGCATCGCAAAAGACGCCGTTACCCCGCCAAATGTCGGGTCGGTCAGCAATACGATGTATGGTATTTTATTTTCGTGTAATTTGTTTACTGCGACCGTTGTGCGTGCCATTTGCATTAATGACAAAATGTTTTCCTGCATACGGGCACCGCCACTGGACGTGACCATAATAAACGGTTGGTGCAATTCAATGGCGTGTTCCATACTGGCGATAATTCCATCGCCTGCGGCACGCCCCATTGATCCCATCATAAAGAACCCATTTAACACACACACCGTTGACGGCACCCCACCAATAACACCATCTGCGGACACAACCGCATCGTTTGCACCGGTGTCAACGCGTGCCTCGGCCAGACGGTCGGTATATGGCATACGATCAACGAATTCCAGCGGGTCGTCCGATACCGTTGGCAATTCCAATTTCTTCCATTCATTATTATCAAACAGCAAATCAAACCGCTGTTTCGGGTTCATCATAAACGCATGATTACACCGCGGACAGATGTATAAATTATCTTTATAATCTTTGTAAAAAACCAATCGCCCGCACGATTCGCATTTAATCCACATTAAACGACGAACACGTTCGTATTTATCGCGATTATCGTTTTTTATCCCAGATTTTTTACCAAACAGCATAATAAATTACCCATTCATCTTTTTAGTTAATTCACGACTGGGTTTGAACAATATAGTCGTTCCAGCCGGCAACGGCATTGGTTGACCAGTGCTGGGGTTATATCCAATTTTTGTTGCACGACGACGTGGCTGGAAAGTGCCGAAACCACGAACCTCTATCCGGTCGCCATTGGCAACCGATTCCACCATATGATCGGAAATTGTATCAACGACCGCCGCCGCGTCGGAATTACGCATATTTTTAAATTTAACCTGGATAGATCTTATAATATCTGAACGTTTCATAGTTATTTATCTCCTGATTTGTATTACAGTCTCTATTATTGCTGAAAAGCCCTATTTTTTCAAGAAAAATATATTTTTACTAAAAAACCAATGGTAAATCACGCACATCTATTGGCACCCCATCGCGTTCTGGGTCCCACTGTGATTTTTCCATATTTACCGTCTTGTCACGATTAAACACAACCCCTTCGGCACGCAAGTCATTATATTGTTGCTGTTCGTATCCGGGAATTAAACGTCCGTCTTTGAATACAACGCGATGCCATGGCAGGTGCCAACTGCTTTTATTATTAGACGCATACCCGACAAAACGTGCCATGCGTGGCCGTCCAATCATACGGGCAATTTGTCCAAACGTCGCCACACGCCCATAGGGTATTTTTGCGACAACATCGTAAACTTGTTCATTAAATGTTTTCATAACGTCACGATTTTACACCAGTATATATAAAAGTCAAATTTCGCCAACATCCATAATTTAACCTTGCAAAGAATTTAGGTTTGTGTATAATGCCGACTGAATTCGGAGATGTGGCAGAGCTGGTTGAATGCGCGCGACTCGAAATCGCGTATACAGGAAACTGTATCGGGGGTTCGAACCCCTCCATCTCCACCAGGACTAGCAAATCTAATGTGAAACTGAATAATTTCAACACAATCTTTAAAAATTACACATCAAAATTATAGTTTTTAATCGAACGGACGATTGCCGCAACCAGTTTGCTTTGGTGATCTGGTGATTTTAATAACTTTTCTTCGGCTGCGTTCGACAAATGTCCCAATTCAATCA
>JAGCRE010000143.1 GCA_017964865.1 Alphaproteobacteria bacterium
CGTTCGTAAAGTATTACAAAGCGATCCATATATTTTTAATCCACGCGACTATTTAACCAAGGCAATTAAGTATATGACAAAAATATGCGTATATGAAATTACCAACAAAATGAAATCTAAAAACAAAATTTAATATGTACGAAAAAATAGTATCTGATTTATTTGCGATGCGTGATGAAAAGTTTGCGAAGTTTAATGCAAGCCTGATACCAACTACTGAATCGAAACGCGTTATTGGTGTGCGAACACCCGAACTTAAAAAATACGCTAAAACGATTTCGACCCCAGATAAATTTTTACAAAACCTGCCCCATGAATTTTTCGAAGAAAATCAAATTCACGCATTTATATTATCCAACATTCGCGACTTTGAAAAATGTGTAAAATTGGTTGATGCGTTTTTGCCCTATGTGGACAATTGGGCCACATGCGACCAATTAATACCAAAAATTTTTGCAAAGAATGCCGACAAACTGCTGCCACATATACGCAAGTGGATAAAATCGAAACATACATATACTGTGCGTTTCGCAATCGGGTTATTAATGCGATACTACATTGGTGACAAATTCGATTCGTCATATGCCGATATGGTTATAAAAATACAAACAGATGAATACTATATCAATATGATGCGTGCATGGTATTTTGCCACTGCCCTGGCCAAGAATTGGGATGATATAATCGGTATTATCAAAAACAAAAAATTAGACACATGGACACACAACAAAACGATTCAGAAATCAATCGAATCGTATCGTATATCCCCCGAACAAAAAGAATACTTAAAGAAATTAAAAATATAAAAAAACACCGGTGTTTGCCGGTGTTTTTATAAAATAAATTAGAATGGTGCAGATGCGAAGTTGTTGACAAGTGCAATGTACAAACGTTACATAAACGCGTCAACAACAATCAGATGTGTTATTATAATTTATTTTGCACGTTCGACATATTCCAATGTTTCAGTATTCACGACAATCTTTTCATCTTGTTCAATAAATAATGGAACCTGGACGCGAACACCGTTATCTAAAATTGCCGGTTTGCCACCAGACGAAGAAACGGTTTGACCCTTTAATGCTGGCTCTGTTTCAACAACCGTTGCAACAACCGTCTTTGGCAATGAAATGGATACTGGTTTGCCTTCGACAAAGTTCGCCTTGACCGTCATTTCTGGGGCCAAGAATTTCATTTGTTCACCCAACGAATCCATTGGCATTGTAAACTGTTCATAGTCTGACAAATTCATAAAGTATGCATCTGTGCCGTCGGCATACAGATATTGACAATCAAAATCTTCAACCATCAATTTTTCAACCTTGTCTTCGGAACGCCAGCGATCACCACCCTTGTTTCCAGAATCAATATCACGCAAGTCCGCCTGGACAAATGCACCACCCTTACCCGGTTTAACCTTGGTAATTGATGTCACAGAATAGCGTTTACCATTGTGCGAAATAACCCAACCCACACGCATATCATTTGCAATATATGATGCCATTTTAAATCCTTTTATTTGAAAAATTACCCTGCAATTATAAATAACACATTGTTAAATGCAACAAAAA
>JAGCRE010000144.1 GCA_017964865.1 Alphaproteobacteria bacterium
GTATTTGAACGAAAACATGGTCGGTCAGGCGAAAATCTTGGCCCCGTATGGTTTGAAATAAGTAAAGGGGGCAAATTATGGCAAGAGTAAAACGCGGAACAACCGTTAAACAAAAACATAACAAGATTTTAGCACGTGCTAAGGGTTACCTTGGCCGTCACAGTACAACATATCGTGCTGCACGTGAAAAAACAGAAAAAGCGGGTCAATATGCATATCGCGATCGTCGTGTTAAAAAACGCGAATTTCGTGGTTTGTGGATTGTTCGTATCAACGCTGCTGTTCGTTCCCAGGGCTTGACATACAGCCAATTTATGAACGGCCTGAAAAAAGCGGGCGTAACATTAGACCGCAAGGTTTTGGCACAAATGGCATACGATATGGATGCGAATTTTGTCAAGTTGGTTGATACAGCAAAACGATTTTGCGGTGGGGATAAGTAAAATTAACCCTTGGCGGTAACGTTTTGTTTTGTAATAATAAGACCGTCAAGCGACGGTCTTATTTCATTTCATAGGGAAGGTCAACATGCAAAAACAAATTAAAAATATTAAAACATTGGAAGAATTACAGGCATTATACACCGCGACATTTGGTAAAAATGGCACGATGACGGCACGTCTTAAACAGATGAAAGATATGAATAATGATGAACGTGCCGCATTAAATCGTGAAAATACGGAATTGAGTGAATTGTTCAAAACACGTCAAACTGAAATTGAAAACGACGTAATGATGGCCGCATTAAAGTCTGAAAAGTTGGATCCATCATTAAACCCGATGGATGAAAATCGTGGAACATTACACCCGGTAACACAAAGTTTGCGTGAAATATCGGCAATTTTGGAATCTTTTGGGTATTCACTGCGTACGGGCCCAGAAATCGAAGATGATTGGCATAATTTTACCGCATTGAATACACCACAATATCACCCTGCCCGCGATATGCAGGATACCTTTTTCTTGCCCAATGGCAATGTGTTGCGAACCCAAACATCTGCAATTCAAATTCGTGCGATGGAGCATGATGGTGTGCCAATTAAAATCTTTGGTATTGGTTCAACATATCGCAAAGAAATGGACGCAACGCATGCACCAATGTTTCGCCAGATAGAAGGTTTATATGTCGATAAAAATATAACAATGTCTGATTTAATTGCCGATGTTCGTGCGTTTTTATCGGCGTTCTTTGAAATGGAAAATGTTGAATTGCGTATTCGTCCATCATACTTTCCGTTTACCGACCCCAGCATAGAAATCGATATTAAATGGCATGGTGATAAATGGCTGGAAATTATGGGTGCAGGTATGGTTCATCCAAATGTGTTGCGTAATTGCAACATTGATCCAGATAAATACCAGGGCTTTGCCTTTGGTTTTGGGTGGGATCGTCTTGCCATGTTGAAATATGGTTTGGACGATATTCGTGAATTTTCTGCGAACGATGTGCGTTGGTTAAAAAACAGTGGCTTTTAACAATACGGGGGCACAATTATGAAATGGACA
>JAGCRE010000145.1 GCA_017964865.1 Alphaproteobacteria bacterium
AATGGCACGACCAAAAGAATATGCCGGAATCAGTGAAAGAAAAAGCAAATAAGTCTTAAACGTAAGGAATTTAACCATGTTAATGCCAAATAAAACAAAGTTTCGCAAACAACACAAAGGCCGTATCCACGGTGCCACCAAAGGTGGAAGCGAATTGGCGTTCGGTTCGTTTGGACTGAAAGCCATGACACCAGAACGCATTACAGCCCGTCAAATCGAAGCGGCACGTCGTGCAATCACACGTCATATGAGACGTCAGGGTAAATTATGGATTCGTATTTTCCCAGATGTTCCAGTTACTGTTAAGCCAGCCCAGGTTCGTATGGGTAAGGGTAAAGGTGCAGTTGAATACTGGATTTGCCGTGTGAAACCGGGTCGTATCATGTTCGAAATCGATGGTGTTAAACCGGAAATCGCATTCGAAGCATTTGCATTGGCTTCGGCAAAATTGCCGGTGAAAACCAAAGTTGTTGAACGTAAAGTTAACTAATTCCAAAGCAAAAAAGGATTATAAAATGGCAGAAAAAAAGCAAACAAAAGAAAATCTGACAGTGGACGCTTTGGAAAGCAAACTGGTTGATTTGAAAAAAGAACAGATGAACCAACGTTTCCAGCATGCAGCAGGCCAATTGCCAAAAACACATGTAATGCGTCAAACGCGTCGGGAAATTGCACGTGTTAAAACAAAGTTGAACGCTGCAAAATAAAAGATAGCCGATTTTTGTTGAGATTTCTTAAATTTAAGGTATCATATGCAGACGTCGGTAAAGAAGAACAACGAAAAAATAGAAGTTAAGGGATAAAAGTTATGCCAAAACGTATACTGCAAGGAATCGTTAAAAGTACAGCAAACGATAAAACGGTTGTTGTCGAAGTAGAACGTCGTTTCCGTCATCCGCTGTATGGCAAGTTCGTGAAACAGAACAAAAAATACAAGGCACACGATGAAAACAACGAATACAAAGTTGGCGAAATCGTTGCAATCGAAGAACATCGTCCAATATCCAAGACAAAAGCTTGGGTGGTTAAGGGTCGCGTTGGCGTTTCCAAAGACGGTGAAGTCGAAGTTATCGACTAAGACAAAAAAATCGGGTTCTTTGAGGGATTCGTCCAGTCGGGACCCAGAAACAAAGCGTTTGGGGATTGCCCAAATTGCAGGAAAAAGGTAAAGAAAATGATTCAAAATGAAACAGTTATGACAGTTGCAGATAACAGTGGTGCACGTAAAGCAATGTGTATCAAGGTTTTGGGCGGTTCACACCGTCGCTATGCAACGGTTGGCGACAAAATCGTCGTCGCAATCAAAGAAGCCATTCCACGTGGCAAGGTTCAAAAGGGAACTGTTCAACGTGCAATTATCGTTCGTACAAAATTCCCAATTAAACGTCCAGACGGTTCTATCATCCGTTTTGATGATAACGCAGTTGTTTTGATTAACAAAAACAACTTTGAACCAATTGGAACACGTATTTTTGGCCCAATCGCACGTGAAGTTCGTCGTAAATATGACGTCCAGAAAATCGTGTCTTTGGCACCAGAAGTTTTGTAAAAGGCGTCCATAAAAAGAAAAAGGTTGTAATATGAAAATCA
>JAGCRE010000146.1 GCA_017964865.1 Alphaproteobacteria bacterium
ACTTATCAAAAAAACTGGTGGAGCTGATGGGACTCAAACCCACGACCTCTACGATGCGAACGTAGCGCTATAACAACTGAGCTAAAACCCCAGAACACTATGGTGGGCATAAGAAGACTCGAACTTCCAAGGTATTGCTACCACTAGTACCTGAAACTAGCGCGTCTACCAATTCCGCCATATGCCCAATACTTTAAAGCGTTGTGAATAATAACGCAACTTAATTTTTTTTGCAACAAGAATTTAATGTGATTCTTGGGCAAAAAAACCGAAAAAATTGTTACAAAAACATCATATTTTGCTTGCCCTGAATTTTACAATTTTGCTACACTTTTATCAGAGATGAAGAAAATTCTTGCGTTTATCGTTGCTTTTGCAATGGGTGTCGGCATTGTCGACGCTGCTGTACGTGATGGAAATGTGGCATCGCGGACGGGTGGGGCGACCACCACAACGCAAAAACGTGTAACGACAACACCGCATACCGGTCGGTCAACAACATCGCGTTCAACCGTATTAACAAAACAAAATTCGAACACTAAATCGCGGGCGACCGCAACGGCCCGCACACCACAATCAACCACAAAAAATGTATCTGCACGTGTGGCAACAGACACCGTGACAACGACCGAAACCCGCACTGGGGAACTGTATGAAACGTGTAAAACCGCTTACTTTACATGTATGGATCAATTTTGCAGTTTGAAAAACGACGACTATCGTCGTTGTTCGTGCAGCAACCGTATTGACGGATTGGCGGTGGCACGTGATGCACTGGTTGAAACAGGCGAACAAATCACCATATTTAACGAAAATCTTGATACGGTCGGCATGACCGCGGCCCAGGCTGCCGCTATGCACAAGGCGTCCGATGGTGAAACCGCATTAATAACCGACAATTCCGCGTCTAAGGCATTATTACAGGCCATTATGAATTCAATTCGTGGGGGCGACACAACGGTTGGGGGTAAATATTCCCAGTTAAACAGCATAAATTTATCTTTTGATACGTCTATCGCATTTGGCACAAACGATAACGGCCAATTAATTGCGGCATACAACGGCCAAAACCTTTACAGTGCCGTATATCCCCAGTGTCGAAATGCTGTCCGCCAAGATTGTAACAATGCGTCACTGCAACGTGCGGTAACGGCATATTTGATGGCGATTGAACAAGACTGTAACACCGTCCAAACCGCAATCGAACAAAAGCAAAAAGAATTAAAACACGCTGTGCGTGAAAGCAGTGCTTTATTGGACCTGGCACGTGTTGAAAACCGCCAAAAACACAATTCAGACGATTTAACAACATGTATCAACAATGTTGAATCTGCGATTTTAAGCGAAGAGGTTTGCGGGGCAAATTATCACAAATGTCTGGATAATGGCGAATTTATCGACATTTCCACCGGTGCACCAATCACAGGTATTGTCGAATTCAACAATTTGGGTAAACAGTTGACTTTCGATGCGGGAACCGATGCTGCAAATCAAAAACTGTCCAAAATATCAGGGAACAGACCTTTTGTGAACGGTTTTGAAAAAAGAACCAAAAAATTTGCCGCCCCTGCGTTGGATAAATGCCGCGAAATCGCTGATACGGTATGGGAAGAATACCTGGACAAGGCAATGTTGGATATATACTATGCCCAACAAGACAAGGTCCAAGAAATCAAAAAGGGGTGTCTTGATTTCGTATCACAATGCTATGAATCAAGCGAGAAATCTATTACCCTGGCGATGGCGAAATTGATGGGCGACAGCACCGTAATATTGCAACCCGACAAAGTGATACTTAGTGGCCAATTATGTCAAAATTATGTTGCTTCGTGCAACAATATGTTCAGTGATACTGACATTATCACCGAATATGTTGCTATGCGTGAAAGCGAAGATTTGTTGTCGGCGTGTCGTGCCGTGGTTAGACAATGCTTTGACAAATTCGGTGGAACCGGATATGAAAATTTCTATTACCCATACAGCGGGTTGTTTGACAAAGGGGCCGCCCCCGATTGGTTCACACTTTACAGCCCCAGTGGTTTAATCAAATCGCCATGTGCACAACAATTACAGACGATTGCTTCTTGTAATTCCAAAGATATGATTGAACGTGCATTTGGTGGTTTCGATTTAATAACCGTAAGCAAGGACGCAAGTACCGATGGTGATGCGGTAGTATTTGATATTACAAGTCAACAAGAAACCCCAGATGACAACAGCCTTAATTTGTATGGATTAAAATCAGATGATGAAACGTTGTTACGTCACCGCGAATTGCGTTCTGTGGGTGTCGCAACAGAAGTTTATTATCAAATCATCGATACTTTATCAACCCAGTGTCGTAACATCCAGGGTCGATTTGTAGAAATTCAGTTTTTACAAGATAATATGTTCTATCAAAACGATAGTGCGAACTATTGCAGATGGCGGCACGACGCGACAACAAACGCCGATCCCAACGCAGAAGACGAACTTACTACACTTGAAGGTCTGTATGGTATTACACACAACGAAAATATGTGTCCACGTGACTATTCGTTGTCTGTTGATACAGAATCTTGGGGCATTTGTTCATGTTGGGACAATGGTGGCCGTCGCAGTATAAACGGTAATTCTGCAACATGTATACCGGTAATTCCGGTAACACGGGCTGCATATGACGCAGCATGCAAAAATTCAGGTTCCAATCCAGATACAGTAAGAACAACACAAACACAACAAGATTCCTCTAAATGGTGCACCCAATCCATATTTAGTAAAAGCAATCGTGTTTGTCAGTTGGGATCAATAAGCGAAAGCGAAGGTTCAAGTGCATGCACAATTCACCAATTGGTTCCAAAAGGGAACTAGCCGATAATTGAAAAAACACTATAAAAAACAGGGATTTTATTTTCCCTGTTTTTTCATTTTCTGTAAATCATTGGCAATTATTCGTGCGGGCGGTATATTTCCACGACACCACATATTGTCTGCGGATACCAATTCTGTAACCATTTTTTTACGGTTTGCTGGCACTGTTAATTTTGTAAATTCATCTGTTAATTTTTTACAGTTTGCATCCCGACCCAATAATTCTGGATAGACACCGCGGTTTAACAAAATGTTCACCAGCGACACCCAACGCACATGTATAAACTGACGCACCAGCCACACCGTTATCGGGTTCATACGATAGACCACAATTGCCGGAATATGCATCATTGCCAATTCGGCCGAAACTGTTCCACTGGCCGCGATAGTGATATATGTTCTCGCATATAAATCATATCGACCACTGGCATCCACAACATCAACCATAACCGGCCATTTACATAATTCACCACGAACAAATTCACGTGTTGTTTCAACCGTCGGTATAACATATTTATATTCATGATGTCCCAACCGATTAAGTGTTTCGACAAATTCGCGATATAATGGCATTAAACGTTTGGCTTCGGACATACGGCTGCCCGGGACCAATGTAATGATTTTTTCTTTTGTGTTTTCGTGCCGACGTCCAATTAATCCATCAGATATTGGATGTCCAACCGCCATTGTATCCAAACCATATTTGGTAAAATAGGGCAATTCAAAGTCAAAAAACGCATACAGTTTATCGAAAAGTTTTGCATACTTTTTTGCACGACCCGGTCGCCATGCCCAAACCTGGGGGGCAACGACATGATGAAAACGCATACCATTTGCAATCAAACCACGACCACCAACCGAACGACGTAATTTGGAAATAACATTTTGAGCAAAACCCGGGGAATCAATCGTTAAAACAATATCGGGCCGTTCATTAATAATTGCGTCAACTGTCTGCTTTATTCGTTTTGTTAATGTGCGGGCATGGGCCAGAACCTCAACCGCACCCATAACCGCCAAATCACGCATTGGAAATATCGGTTTCAGTCCCGCAGCACGCATATGTTCCCCACCAATGCCGACAAATTCCGTATTCGGCATTTCGTGTATAATTTTTCCCCCCAGGACATCCCCAGACACTTCACCCGCAATAATAAAAACTTTTAATTTTTTATTCTGCATTTTGTGATGTGCCAATTCCACGTTTTGAACGATTTTCAATAAAATCAATCGCATCCATTGCGTATTTATTGTTTTTCACTTCCTTGCGAACCTTGGCTAGACGTTCAGACACCGTTCCTTCGCTTCCGCGGAATACAGCATTATAAACACTGTGAATTGCATGCATATCTTCGTTTGTAAAACCGTGACGCATTAATCCAACACGATTAATTGTGCGATAAACGGCACGCGGGTTGCCTTCATATATTGCATATGGCAATACATCGCTGGTAACACCAGTCATACCCGCAATAAATGCATTACGCCCGATACGAGAAAACTGTAAAACCATAACGCCCCCAGACAAAATCACAAAGTCTTCGATTTCGACGTGACCGGCAACCTGGACCAGGTTAGACATAACGACATTGTTTCCAACCTTGCAATCATGACCAACGTGGGCATTAACCATAATCTGGCAATCATCACCAATTTCGGTTCCATCCGATGCGGGTGTTCCCGAATGAATTGTTACATATTCACGAATACGACACCGCTTGCCAATACGCAGACCCGTCATGGCGGCTTCATCTTGCCATTTTAAATCTTGACTCAACACGCCCAGCACAGCAAACGGATAAACAATAGAATCATCACCAATTGATGTTTTTCCACCAATCACAACATTTGACATCAATTCAACCCGATCGCCCAGGACCACGTTTGGCCCAATAATGCAATTTGGCCCGATTTTACAGTCATTTCCCAAAACCGCCCCATCGTGAATTATTGCGGTTGGATGTATTATACTCATATTAAAAACCCCATATTTATTTGTTATTTCAAATGAAATGATACATTATTCGCCAAATAATTGGTATTAAATAAATATAACCAATTATAACAAGTGCTTTGATTCAGCCCATAAATTTCCATGTGGCAAAAGTTTTAGCATAACAATACCGATTGCACATATCACCGGCATCGTTGTAATTATTCCAAACAGCAAAATTGTTAAAGCATATAACTTGTCCGCCAAAACATCTGTTTGCCCGGTTGAATGCCACACCGACAACGCAAACAACACAAATCCAGCCAATTCGGCCACCAGAAACACCGGCACAGATTCCGTCATTATGAACACTGCGACCGCCAACATAACGACAAAGCGTGCCATCCATTTTAATTTTACATATGCACTGTCGTGAATTTTGTTTGATGGTTTGACATTACGCAACGCGATTGTTGTGGCCAGGCACATCCCAACCATTGTAATAAACACCAAATGCACCAGGGTCAAATTCCCCAGTTGCCCAAACCGGAAAAATTCTGGTTGCATCAACATTGCGGTTGTTGTCGCCATAATAATAAGCAATATTCCCGGGACATCACGCATTTCTGAACGTGCCATACGCCCAGACACAAAACCAACCGATGCCGCACCAACCTGTAACAACGGCCCCCACCACATATGCGTATCAGACAACACCAACGCAATTACTACCAACGCAATATAGGGCAGGTTTGAACGCGTAAATAATTGTTTTAACTGTAAATGCGACCCAATAAACAGAGCAGAAACAAAAACAATTGCTGCAACCATAAATGGCAAAGTTGACGTATCGTCACGCAACACACCATAGTTGCCACCAAACAAAACAACCCATCCAAACGTGATTATTGCCATCCATAATGACGCCCGGCCAATTACATTTGACTTTGACCACCCGATTTTTTCAGCAATCTGTCCGCCAAACAACCACACAATAATATACAATGGCATCGTCAACACTGCCGACCATAAAAACGCTGGGGCGACCAGTGCCGCATTATTAAACGCACTTAATGCACTTTGAACGATGATTGCATCTTCAAACATAAACTTGCCTTTTTATTTTGTTGAATTATTATATAGGCATGTCTAAAAAACAAGCGATTTTTACCCTGGTGGGGGGACGTGTCAAGATTATGCGTGGGTTATATAACCCAACGTGTGATGCGGTCTGGCTGTCGGCATTTGCCGCAGATATCAAGAAAGTCAAAAGCGTATTAGATGTTGGTGTTGGAACGGGTGGGGCGATATTGTGTTTGATGGCCAACCAACCCGATATCAAGACCGCCATTGGAATCGATATTTCACAACAAATGTTGGATGAATGTGGTAAAAATGCCGAATTAAATGGTAAAGATATCGAATTGATAAATGCCGATATAACAACATGGCGAACAAATCGCACGTTCGATTTGGTCATAACTAATCCACCATATTTCAAGGGGACCCCGGCACACCATAACGCACATCATAATGCCGACATTAAAATGTGGATACGTCGTGCCACCGCACGTGTTCGCCCACATGGAACAATATGTGCAATCGTGGACAGTGCCGTTCTGGGCGATGTTATCGGGGAATTGGCAACCCGTTGTGGCGATATAAATATATTACCATTGTTCAGCAAAAAAGATACCGCTGAACGCGTGTTGGTCAGCGGGCGTGTCGGCACAAACGGGGTAACAGTTCTGCTTCGGGGTATGGATATGAATTGTGAACTTGTTTTGCGTGACGGCTTGACTATTGATAATGCATTGGCTAAACTAAGGCAGACATGTTAAGTTTCATAGCACGTTATTTTTCGTCACTGTGGTCATTGATAACGTCACCGTTTCGTGCGGTCTGGCGTGCAATTACGCGTGTTTTTCCACCACGTGAATTTACCGTTATGGACACACCCCGCGGTAACGTTTATACATATCAACAAAGCAGTTTTTGGCGTTTTACCCGTTTTTGTGGCAAAATTGGACTTATTATCTGGGCCACTTGGTCAACATATGTATTTATGTATCACCGCCCAATGTTACAGAAACGCACACAACAACTGGAAGAAATGCGGGCGACACACGATCGTCATATGACATATTTACAAACATATTTAAATAAATTCAATGAATTAACACGCAACTTAAATGTAACCGACGATAAAATTCTGCACGCAGAAAAATTGACCGACGCCCAGAAAGAAGAATTATTAAACAGCCGTCTTAAAACCTGGGGTGAATTGGATTTTATGCGGACACGACTGTCTGAAATGTTCACAGATGCGGAATTTACGCCTGAATTTACCAAAATGGCCGAATTAACCGCAGAATATGAAATCACACGTTCCGAAAATCAAACATTGATTAAACAAAGTGAACAACTGGCCCAAAATGTTCAAGAGGTTGCCGATGCAGATGCCCAGATTGTTGCACTGGTATCAAAACTGACCAATGATAAAGTTGACGAATTACGTCAACATATGAAACGTATCAGCACAACGGTTGCATCACTGGGGCTGAACGAAAAGACATTGGTTGACAAGGCAAATAAATATGCCAGCCCTGTTGTTGGTTCAGCGTTTGTTCCAGTTGAATTGGGCAAGAATATGGATCCAAAATATCAAAAATTGGCCGATGGATTGGAATTATGGAACGGTCTGTCACGTATGACACGTTTGTTGCCGATGGGTGCACCGGTTAACCCGGTTCGCGTAACATCGAACTATGGCACACGTAATGACCCATTTACAGGCAAACCGAAAAAACACCGCGGGATTGACTTTGCGGGCCAAATTGGAACCGAATTGATGGCGGTCGCCCCGGGTCGTGTAATTTCTGCGGGTGAACGTTCGGGATATGGTTTAACGGTTGAAATCGACCACGGTTTGGGATTCAGCACGCTTTATGCCCATCTGTCGCGGGCAATGGTTGCACGTGGCGACTGGGTGCGTCCGGGAACGGTTGTCGGTCTTGGGGGGTCATCGGGTCGTTCAACAGGTCCACATTTACACTATGAAATTCGATACAAGGGTGAACCATTTAACCCAAGTAAATTTGTGAAAGACTAGGGAAAGGATTGACGATATGTTGGCATTTACTAATTCAAGTGAAAAACAATCACCAACCGTCATCGGGGCGGGGTGCAAAGTTACGGGTGACATAAAAACAGACCATACGGTGCAAATTCATGGGCATATTGTTGGCGACGTTACGGCCACAACAGTTGTTATCGGGCGTGGTGGCATTGTCGAAG
>JAGCRE010000147.1 GCA_017964865.1 Alphaproteobacteria bacterium
ATGTCGGACAGTTTACAGCCCAAAATATTGCAGATATTTAACAACTGTTTCTGGTTTAAACGACTAACACCTTTCTCTATCTTAGATACCGCAGACAACGACAAACCCGCACGACGCGACAATTCGGTAATCTTCATCCCACGCGAAAGACGGATGTTACGGATATTATTTGGAAAGATGATTTCTTCTTGGGCCATTGTAAACTCCTTGTAATACTTGACAAAATCTTAGTCAATTTTTATGGCCGGTGCAAGAAAAAATTACACATCGTCGGGAATTTCGTTTATGTCGATGTTTTGAACATCGTCGTCATTATCGGGCGAATTACTGGGCATTGGTTGATCGTCCATTGGAACAAATGCCGCCGCTGCACGTGCCGCCGCATCGTCCAGGTTGTCAAACAACGTGTATTCGCCAAAGAACGCGGTGTGAATTGTTTCTGTGCGACCATGACGGTTTTTACCAATGATAATTTCAGCCTTGTTATGGGCACGTTCCAAACGACGTTTATAGTTTTCTTGAATCTTTTCGTTGACGTTACCAGACATCTTGTTCGACGGGTCACGATTTTCAAGATAGTATTCTTCACGATACGTGAACATAACGATGTCAGCGTCTTGTTCGATAGACCCAGATTCACGTAAGTCGGACAGAATGGGGTGCTTATCATCGCGGGATTCAACACTGCGTGACAACTGGGACAACGCAATAACAGGAACATCCATTTCCTTGGCCAGCATTTTAAGGCTTCGTGTGATTTCGGACAATTCCAGTGTACGATTTTCTACCTTGCGTCCGCCACCCGGTAATGTCATAAGTTGCAGATAGTCAATCACAATCAATGCGATTCCACCATATTTGCGTGCCAAACGACGAACGCGTGAACGCATCATTGGAACCGACATACCCGGTGTATCATCAATACATAATGGAACACGACCCAATGCCGATACGTATTGGGACATTTTCAAGAAATCTTCGTCTTGTAATGCACCACTGCGTTGTGCGGCAACCGGAATTTTTGCTTGGGACGAAATGATACGTGCCGCCAATTCTGGGGCAGGCATTTCCAAACTGAAAAATACAACTGCACCCTTGTATTGTTCGTTTGCACGACCCGACATAATTGCACTTGCGGCATTAAATGCGATATTTAACGCCAGTGCCGTTTTACCCATGGCTGGACGACCAGCAATGATAATAAGGTTAGATTTGTGCAAACCACTGATTGATTTATCCAAATCGGTTAATCCAGTGGTTAACCCAGACAATTTACCGTCGGCCTTGTATGCGATTTCGGCTTCCTTTAATGCCTCTTGCAATGCCGAAGCAAGAGGAACAACGTCGCGTTCGGCCGATCCAGTGGTTGACATTTCAAAAAGTTTTTGTTCTGCAACCTCTATCTGGTGGGCAACCGGATTGTCCAAATCTTCGGTAAATGCATTATCGGTAATTTCCTGGCCAATGGATATAAGTTGACGACGCATCGCATTTTCATAAACGATACGACCATATTGTTCAACATTTACAACCGTTGCACCGGCCCCCGCCAGTTGGGTCAAATAGTCAACCCCACCAACCGATTCTAATGTTCCCTGTTGGTCCAGGTAGTTTTTCGCGGTGATAATATCAAATTGAATGCCGGCCGAAAATTGACGCATAGCCAGTTTATAAATTTCTTGGTGTGCCGGGTGAGAAAAATGTTCGGGTTTTAAAAATTCCGATACACGTTCTAATGCACGATTGTCCATTAAAACCGCGGCCAAGACGGCCTGTTCGGCCTCAAGATTCGTTGGTAAAGTTTTCGGGGTAAAGTCCATGTTTGATATAGTATATAAAAAAAATGCATTTTCAACGCCTTTTTTACGTGGGTTCAAAAGCCTTAAAATCCCCATTGTTGATGCGGATGGAAACCCAGAATGGCCGGAATTGTTCCCCTTAAGTCGGGTTGATGCCCTGCGTGATACGGTGGGTGTGCGACATTTCGCATCGCAAATGATGTTAAATCCAATACCGCCCGAACGAATCAGATTGGATCCGGGGGCAATGCATTTCTATGACGATGAATTTAACCCGCACAATGCAAAGATTGGCGATATGGGGATAACAGGGGCGGGGGTATATTGGGACCCCAGTTCCGGTGGGCATAATGCGGACGGCAGTGTATGTGTTATGATATATCGCGACGACAAATCGCATCGCATATTTATTCACGATGTGATGTATATGGTGGTCGCAGAAAACGACGATTACCCGATGGCTCACCAATGTGATGCGGTATTAAAATTTATGTCGCAATACAATATGCGACGAATAAGTGTCGAAACAAATGGAATTGGAAATACGTTACCTGAAATTCTTCGCGATTGTGCGATGCATAATGGGTATGACATTGTTGTGCAACGTGTCATCAACAATAAACATAAATCAGACCGCATAATTGACACAATTGAACCAATACTGTCCACGGGGCGACTTTATTGTGCGTCACGTGTTCGTAATACACCGCTGATATCAGAAATGATTGGCTGGTCACCGATTGGGTATGGCACGCACGATGACGGAATCGATGCGGTTGCCGGGGCAATTTCGGTTACACCAACACCAATTGTGCCAATGGGACGTTCGCGGATGGTATATACCGCAAATACGAAATTTAAAATATCTTAAAAAAACAAAACAAAGGATGAAAAATGTCAATAAACATTAAACAATTACAACAGATGTATGCACGTGCGTTGGATATACGTACCCCTTGGCTTAAACGTTGGGATGATGCACGTCGTTACACAATGCCCACAGCAGACGATGATATTGCAACATTGTTCGATTCTACCGCCGCAGATGCTGCAGATAATCTGGCGGCATCAATGTATTCGTTGATTACGCCCCCAGAATCATTGTGGATGACACTGGTCCCGGAAAGCGATGAATCACCCAATGCAGAAATTGCAACAGCGGTATTTCGGGCGAACCTGAACGATTCTAATTTCTATACGACCGTGCACCAATGCTATATGGATTTGGTTGTGTTGGGAACAGCATGTTTGTTTATGGCGGAAAACCCGATTGGTTCATCGTCTGCATTTTCATTTACAGCGATACCGATGTCTGATATTGCGATTTTACCAAATGCCGTTTTCCATACAACGTCAATGCATGCGTGCGATGTTGCGACACGTTTTCCAAAATGGACTCCGCCCGCTGATTTACGCAAGAAAATTGAACAAGACCCAGAAATTTCATTGAAACTGGTTCAATGCGTCGTGGATAAAGATTTTGTTGCATGGCTGGATGTTGGTGGTGATATCGAAAACAACATTGTGTCCACCGGCACATTTGAAACAAATCCATACATAATCTTTCGTTGGTCGATTGCCAGTGGCGAATTATACGGACGTGGTCCAGTTATGCGTGCGTTGCCCGATATAAAAACCGCAAACAAAGTTGTCGAATTAGTATTAAAGAACGCAACGATTGCGGTGTCTGGTATATGGCAGGCCGATGATGATGGCGTTATTAACCTGGGGAACATTAATTTAACACCGGGTGCAATTATACCAAAAGCGGTTGGTTCATCGGGATTAACCCCGTTACATTCGGGTGCGAATTTTGATGTGTCACAATTGATATTGAAAGATTTACGCGATCGTATTCGTCACGCAATGCTGGCGGACCGATTGGGATTGTTGTCGGAACGTGAAATGACCGCAACCGAAATTATGGCACGTAATGCCGATATGATGCGAATTTTGGGTGCGACATATGGGCGATTGCTACACGAATTTATACGACCATTGGTTGACCGCGGATTACAGATTTTATCGCGTCGCGGTGTTATCGAACGCGTTGTGTTAAACAGCGATGCCGAATTGAAATACATTGCACCAATCACACAAATGGCGATTGCCGAAAACATTATATAAATTGGGGAAATAAAAATGACTGATACAGAAAAATTTTTTGTTCGCACATTTAATACACCGTCGGGTGCGGCAGTGTTGGAACACCTGCGTAAGATAACGGTAGAACGCACATTGGGTCCAAACGCAACCGATACAGAACTGCGTTGGGCCGAAGCCCAACGGGCATTGGTTCGCCATATTGAACATTTATCAGCGGGGGGCAAATAGATTGCCAAAATAATATGCCAAACAAACAAAATTCTTTATCGAACATTGTGGACACTTTGCGTGGCGGGTGGTTTTTAATCGCCTTTATTGCCGGTATGGTATATTGGGTTGCCCGCCAAGATTTATCACTGGACGATTTATCACGGGCCGAAGAACGCATAACCGCACTGGAAAATCGCACGACAATTTTGGAAACCGGAATCGGTCAATTGCAATTGAAAATAGACGGAATCAAAGAAGATGTTACATTAATTAAAAGTGCGGTTATAAAATAAAACCCCGCAATACGCGGGGGAATTTTTATTTTGTGCCCAGGAATCGACGATAAACCTTTTCATTTATCTTTACCGGATTTTCGCGGATAAGGAACGAATTATAATCGTCGGTTACGTTACGTGATGACATTTTTGTAACTTCTTTTTCTAAATCAGCCATCTTTTTAGAGTCGGCTTTGGGTTTAGAATCAGATTTAACCGTCAAAACATAAAACGCATTTTTAGATGGAACAATCACACTGGAACCAACCGCGTTTTTAAATGCCGCCACCAAGACATCGTCTGGGGCACCATCGGCACGCGATACAGTTACAGATTTTTTGTTT
The DNA here is from genome assembly GCA_017964865.1 of Alphaproteobacteria bacterium. The sequence continues at coordinate 4,735 of JAGCRE010000147.1, forward strand.
GGCATTTGCTTGCCAGATTTTGTATCAACCAAAATCTCATTTGCACGAACATATGCCTGTTTTTCTTTTTCACTGACCGTCCATTCGCCCGCCAAATTATCTTTCACAGAATCAAATGCCGCGGTGTGTGCCGGGTTGATTTTATCAAGACGCATAATCACAAAACCAGATTTTGTTTCAATCAATTCTGATTCTGTTCCTTCGTCCATTGTGAACAATTTGGAAATCATTGCATCGGTCAACACATCGTCGGTCGGTAATTTTTTCGCCGAAAATGGTTTTATTGATACGAATTTAGATTTGTTCGCAGATGCGGCATCTTGCAAAGAATCGCCACCGATAATTGCATCTTCGACCTTTACCGCGGTATCATATGCATCGCTGTATTCATCGGGCTTTGCCATATCTGCTGGAATCAATACATATGATGCAACACGTGTTTCATCAACCGTTTGTGGATGTGATGAATAGTATTTACGCAAATCATCATCACTGGGTTTGCCAACATTGAAATCATCAAAACTGATTGTCGTATATTCAATGTCGCGTGCCGCATAGCGTGCATTATACATCGCCTTGGTTGCAAAATTTGGTGTCTTAATCTGTGAACCAACCGCACCCAATACCATTGAACGCAATACGTTTGCACGCAAGATTTCGGCAAATTCCGCCTCAGAATATCCGGAATTGCCCAACACAGAATCAAATTTAGATGCAGAAAATTGACCGTTATCCTGGAATTCTGGGTATTCACGAATTTCACGTGCAATACGACGATCGGAAACAATGAATCCCATATCACGACCACGATTTTCAACCATCGTTTGGGTTGTCAATTTCGATATAATGTCGTTCTGGAATTTCTGGGCAGCGACTGGGTCGATATAGACGTTACGCATTTCGTCCTTGGTCATGTTCGCCAATTCACGTGTGCGTTCCAGGTTGTATTGTTGAACAGAAACCTTTTCCCCGCCAACACGCACCAATGTGGTATCACTTAACACATTACCGAAAATCCATTCGGCAACGCCCCAGCCCACAAAAGAAAAGGCCAATATAGTAATTAAAACTTTCGCAATCGGTTTTTCCGATGCATTACGTAAATATTCTAGCATTTAATCCCCTTTTGCGTTAC
>JAGCRE010000148.1 GCA_017964865.1 Alphaproteobacteria bacterium
GTTGAAATACCCGCATCCAACCATACATAGATATCTGCAAAGTTACCCGGTTGAACATCAGCCTCGCTTAATCCCAACGTTACCGAACGGCATGTATTGATTACCGGCAAGCACGCACGAATTGCAACATCCGAATAGTTGCTTGAACCCGATGCCGTCGCACCAAAGCCATAGTTATTCTGGCTTAAACACGCATTAACATCTGATAAGCAGTTTTGGGCATAGTTAGCCAAAACCTTATCTTGAGTCGTCTTGATTTGACGGAATGCACGTTGCATATATTCCGAAATAATCTGGTTATCCGCCAAATATTTACCGTTTCTGTCATATGTGTAATCTTGGCATTTATTCAACACCGACATGCACATACCATAGTTACGACCCGTTTTATCGTCATGATAACCGATTTTGGTCTGCAAATATTCCGATATATCACTTGGTGCTTTGCTCCGTGCATTTTCCAACTTTAATGTCGCACCAATATACGACGCAATCGTATAAGTGTTTTGTTGATCCGCGGTTCCCGGACCCCAGATATTCTGGTTTCCAGTGCCACCAACGTTCCATACAGTGTACAAACCACTTTTCGCTTTCTTCTTGGTTGTATCCCATTCACCACCAGATTCACCCGGCATAGAACCAACAACAACCGAACCTTCTACGATATATTTGCCTGTTGGGTCCAAACATTCTTCATAGTCTGCTCCGCAGACATAGTCGTCTTGCATACATGAATCCAATGCAGATATGCAACCACGCAAATCATACTGATTTTTCTGTTGTGCAACCATCAAACGTGCTTTCTGCAAAACAGTCTTGGCATTACGAACCGTTGCAATCATTTGATTGTTAGAATCAGTCAATGCACGTTCATAACGGATACATTGTTTATCAATTTCCATATCGTATGCATTTACGATAACCGCCGCATCAACACCTTGGGCTGTGCAATTCGACAACACCGCCTGTTTACAACGTGACGATGCAGATTTATATAATGCTTCACCGCGTTGATTTCCAATTGATTGTGTATTTGTTGTATTTGACGTACCGAACAGTCCCGACAAATCAAAGCCATAACTGTCAATATTGAAACTTAACAGATTTGAAAAATCGATACTGATACCACTGTTTTCGGTAACCGAAGCACTGGACGAACCCGTTTTGACACCAACCAACATATTTCTTACACGATCCAAATCGTTTTTGATTTTGGAATTATCGGTTGTGTTCTGCATTGCCATTTCAGCCTCGGTCTGGGTGAACAGAGTATTAATTTCATCTGCTGTCAAACCAATATACTGAATACGTTGTGCAACATCTTGTAATTCTTCAGCCGCAGCACGCAAAGCATCTTCTGTCTTTTCATAATTTTTGACATTTTTGCTGCATGTGCAACGTCCCTGGTTATCGTCCAAGACATTGCAGAAATTATCCATACATTCGTCATATTGTGCCTTGCAATAATCGGTCAATTCTGCCAACGATTCCAAATTCGCCGTTACATTCGCAACAGAATCAGAAACAACCGTCGCCGCATTATTAGAAACAGAAACAGAAGTAATCGACGGTGCACGAGCAGACGAAGCAGCCGGAGCCATCCTGCCCCCCACTATTGTAGTAGTACTCAAACTAACACGCCCACTGTCAGAAGTATGCGTTCCCCCAGACGCCGTCATATACGTTGTAGTAGTCGTTGTTGCACGTGCAGCATTACCACCCGTTACAACACCACGACGCGATACAACCCCCGGAACAGCCCCCGACGAACGCGACACCGTTGCACGCTGTCCACCACGCGAAACTGCATTTGTCGTTGCACGCCCCGACACGCTTGTCCGGGAATCACCACGCGATGCACGTGGCGATACGGCCACATCATCCCCCAACGCAACGCTTGGCAACGCAACTATTAACGACAATAAAAACATTATTCCTTTCATTTCTTTTCTCCGCTTATACGCGACTCCCTAAGGAAACCGGACGTTTCACGAACATTCGACTCCTTGACTTAAAGTAATTATAACATAAATGTCACCTTGTGTAAAATATTTTTTTATACAAAATTACGATTTTTATACAAACAAAAAAACACCACCAAAAAATCGGTGGTGTTTTTAATATCAATCAAACGATTATTTATCCAATGCATTCATGATTTGATCGTATGGAATCGCACCTGGGAATGCTTCGTCACCAATGACCAAGAACGGTGTTCCATTGATTTCGAAACGTTGTGCCAATTCACGAACATTTGCCAATTCACGAGAAACGATTTCGTTTTTCATATCAGCTTTCAATTTGTCTGTATCCAAACCAGCTTCTTTTGCCATCTTCATGATATTGGCTTCGACTTTTTCTGCAACCTTGGACTGATCTTTCAAATCGTCTTGAGTGTAATAGTCACGAGTCATCATCATATCAACAAAGTTTGCTGCTTTGTCTGCGTCCTGCATCTTTGCAGCAATTGCAGCCTTTGCTGGGCCATCAGACAACGCACCGTGGATTGAGAAATTCTTAATCACAACGCGAACATCATCACGTTCATCCAAGACTTGAGCCAATTCGCCATGAACACGACGGCAGAACGGGCAGCTGAAGTCTGTCCAAACAAAGATTGTCTTTTTCGCATCGCGATTACCCAAAACTGGGGCATCAGCCATCATTTTGCCAGCATTCGAACGAACATATGCACGAACAGCTTTGTTCTTTTCAGCTTGTTCTTGTTCCTGCATTGCGGAAATCATCACTTTAACAATGCCCGGATTGACACTTGTCAAATAGTGTGGTATGTACAAACGTGTGACACAACCCGCAATCAAAATGATAGAAACAAGTTTGATTGATTTTTTGCAAATCATTAATCCCATTGTTGGTTTTTTAGCGTCCGCCTTGAACAGCATTCCACCGAACAAGAACAACGCAATTGCCAATAACAAGAAAAGTATTGTCCAAGTCATATTTTTCTCCTTTTATTGTTGAACGAGATAAACCATAGAAAAAAATATTTCATTTCGCAAGTAATAAAATTAAAAAATTTTACAAATTTGATAAATATAATCTTGCGGGTGGCATACTGATATTATTTTCCCGACACACATTTTCAATAAAACGCCCCGTAACAGACAGGTTCACAGGCAATTTATATAATTTGTTGATATACGGTGCGGCACAAGTTTCACAAACCGCACGTCCAGTCTTTGGTGACAAATAATGCAAATTGTTCACACCACCACAACCCGAACAGTGTGACAAATCAAGTGCATAACCCAATTCACGCAAAAGACATACCTCCCATTGCAGATACAATTCTAACGCATTACCAAAATTCATATTTCGCAACAATGTTTCTGTCGCATCATAAAGTGCGGAATACGGTTCACGTTCTGGCAATAATGCATCAACCAACGCAAAAGCTGAATTCATACATGCCAGACAAAACCTGTCTGCCATAAAACGCACCGCTAAATTTTCGGTTGATTCCCAATGAAACGCACCCAGTTGTGAATCCAGTCTTGCATTCCACGTTGTCGCCCCAACCTGGCCCATCAATGGTTTATTTTTCTTGGTAATTGAGCCGCACGCAAAACCCCATGCATCATCCCAAAATCACGTGTAAAAATCATTGCGACACAATCCCGTTCGCCAATTGGTCGTAACCCAATTAAAATTCCAGTTGATTCAAGGTTCATAACGAATCGATTATAATGTAACACATTTTCGTTTGCGACAAAAAAAATCCCGCAAAAAATTGCGGGACTTGATAAAGCAAATTAAACTTTTATTCAGCCGCTGCTTCTGTTTCCGCAGATTCAACAACCGCTTCTTCTGCTGGCTTTTCTGCCACAGGTTCTTCGGCCTTTTCTTCTGCTTTTTCTTCAGCTGCTGCTGCTTCGACTTTCTTGGTTCCAAATGTTAATACTTTACCTGCAACCAATGCTTCGATTTCGTCCTGGGTCTGGGCCACATAAACCTTGACCGGAACGATAACATCTGGGTGCAACGCGATTTGAGTATCAAACGCACCAATTGATTTAATTGGCGAACCCAACAAAACCTGGGCCGAAGTAACGTTAACACTTGCAACATCTTTCAACATACGTGCAATATCACGTGAAGAAACCGAACCATACAATTGGCCGGTATCACCCGCCTGACGGATCATATACAATTTTGCGTTCTTGACCGCATCAACTTGTGATTCAGCTGTTTTCTTAGCCGCAGCTTCACGTGCGATTAATTCGGCTTTCTTTGCTTCGAATAAGGCAACGTTTTCACGTGTCCAACGCATAGCCTTGCCCATTGGCAACAAGAAATTACGTGCGAACCCAGTCTTTACTTCGACTGCATCGCCGATATTACCTAATTTAGTAATTTTTTCTGTCAATATAACTTTCATTTTGTCTGTCCTTTTTTGTTAAAAAGTTAGAGTCATAAGACCCAAATAGCACTTGTTTTCGAAATTGTTTAGAATGGTGCAGATGCGTCGTTGTTGGCAAGTGCAGTGTACAAATGTTACATAAACGAGCCAACAACAAGCAGATGTGCCATTATAAACAATTTAACCCAAATTGTTGCGAACGAACGGCATCAATCCCAAATGACGTGCACGTTTGATGGCGGTTGCCAAGGCACGTTGATCTTTCTGGGAAACACCACTGATGCGTGATGGCACAATTTTACCACGTTCTGTGATATAGTGTGACAACATCTTGACATCTTTATAGTCGATAACCTTGCCCTTTAATGGGTTTGATTTCTTACGATAAATTGCTGCACGAACTGCCATTATTCACCCTCTTCGTTATTTTTTTTCATCATGACGGATGGCGTTGTTGCCAATTCGTCGACACGAACGTTCAAGAAACGGATAACGTCTTCGTCGATACGGCTGCGACGTTCTAATTCCGCAATCTGTTCACCCGGCAATTCAATGTTCAACATAACATAGTGTGCCTTGCGGTTTTTACGGATAATGTAAGCCAGATTTTTCAATCCCCAGAATTCTGTGGACTTTACACTGCCGCCCAGTTCTTTAATAATTTCTGTAAATTTTGCCGCTTTTTCTTTGACCTGCGGTTCGGTCAAGTCCTGGCGGAAAACCAAGACGCTTTCGTAATAAGCCATTTTATTTCCTTTGGTTTATATCAGCCGACGACCCCATGCCGCCAGCAGGAACGTTGTCCATTATGCCCATTTTTTTAACAAAATCAAGTTTTTTCGTATTGACTTAGTTCTAAAAATTTTACTACCCTTACTAATAATAGAGGGGAAAGTCTGTGAAACGTTTTCATATTGCTTTTAATCGTATGGCATTGTTTGTGGCACTGGTTGTTGCCGGGATTGTGCTGTTTTTCGACCCTTTTATGCAGATTGCGACCGCAAATATTGTCTTGAACGGCATTATTATTGGAACGACGATTTTTGGAATTGGGCTGTGTTTTGTTAAAATTTTTCATATGTTGCCCGAATACCGGTGGTTACACGAATATATTGGTGGCAAACGTCGTGGCGATTTACCACCACGCATATTGCGTCCGGTTGCATTGATGTTATCGCCCCGCCCCGCCCGTATTTCGGCATCGTCATTACAGAATATACTGGATATGATATTAATGCGGTTCGAAGAAGATCGTGAATCTGTGCGATATATAACAAACACATTGATATTTTTGGGACTGCTGGGGACATTTTGGGGTCTGTTGTTGACGGTTGGCGGTTTTGCAGACATTATGGCAAACCTTGATATGGCCGACGAATCGGTATTGGAATCGATGCAATTGGGATTGAACCGTCCATTGATTGGTATGGCGACCGCGTTTACCAGTTCGATTCTTGGTCTGGGGGGCAGCTTGATTGTCGGCTTCCTTGGTCTGCAGGTTCAATCTGTTCAAAATTCGATGTTACATGATGTCGAAGATTACTTTGCCACACACACGCACACCGCGACCCCGGATGTAACACTGGGTCAAATCGGGTTGGCGACACGTGCATTAAATAAATCGGTTCAACGACTGGACAAAACGGTTGCCCATTGGGAATAAAGAAAGAGAGAGGGAGAAAAACACCATGCTGAACGTTCGTTATCGTGAAAACACAAATACATGGCCGGGCTTTGTAGATTTGTTTTCAAATTTGGTGATTATACTTATATTTTTGCTGATTATGTTCGTGTTTTTGTGGACCACGACCAGTGTGTTTAACAAAAAAAGTGGTGCAAAAACTGTTGCAGAATTAAAGGCAGCAAATGCCGAAAAGGCATTAACCATTGACCAAATGCGTGCCGATGAACAACAGGCAAAACAATTATTAAGTGCCGCCCGCAACGAATTAGAAAGCCTAAGTAATGATAACGCTGAACTTATCAACAACAATGCCGAACTTATCAACGAA
>JAGCRE010000013.1 GCA_017964865.1 Alphaproteobacteria bacterium
CCCACAGCCGGCACAAAATTGTGCCGAGCGAGGGAATCTGCAGGGTGCGCCAAAATTCAAACCGGCAATACGCCGGTTTTAATTTTGTTGTGTCACCCCAGGATTTGAACCGTGGTTCGACAACGAGTAGATTTCACAAGTTTTAACGCGGTGAAATCGTCACGAATGCCCCACAGCCGGCACAAAATTGTGCCGAGCGAGGGAATCTGCAGGGTGCGCCAAAATTCAAACCCGCAATACGCCGGTTTTAAGGTTGTTGGTTGGGTGTTTTTTCTGGGTTTTCGTTCCTGTATAAATGTTCGCATTGTTTTGATATGATGTAATCAGCACAAAAATAACCAAGGGAGAAATTAATAATGAAAAAATTTTTTACTTTTGTTTTCGCAATGATTATATCGTTTATACCTGGAATAATCGGTGTGATGTTTACGCCACATGGTGCGTCAAACGTTTGGTATAATGCGTTGGCTAAATCGACATTGACCCCGGCGGGTTGGGTGTTTGGTGTCGCGTGGACAATACTTTATATTTTGTTGGGTATCGCATTATTCTTGGTCATAGATAATGCCAAGACCCGCGTGAATAAATCAAATGCATATTGGTTGTTTGCAACCCAGATGGGACTTAACGCGTTGTGGTCGTATGTGTTTTTTGGGGCGCATATGGTGGCGTTGGCGTTGCTTGTTTTGGCACTGTTGATTGTTGTTTCGGTTTATATGGAACGTGCGTTTCGTCCAATCAGTAAAGCAGCATCTTATTTGGTGTGGCCGTATATAATATGGATGTGTTTTGCAACATACCTGAATGCGACAATTATGGTATTGAATTAACAATAAAAACCGACAACCGTCGGTTTTTTTTATATTTTTAATATTTTGAATTTCCCGTCGCCCAGGTTCAAATATTGCAACCCCAGTTCCTGGATATAATCTGGTGAACCATTTCGTAATAATTCCAGGTGGTGTTCCAGTGTGCTAAGTATTTTCTTTTGTTCGGTTAATTCCGCCTGTTCACGATTCAAATTCCATGCATTCATAACAAAGCGTTGAACATTACGGTCGCCCGAAAACATACGGATAAACATAAACAGTGCCAGTATAACCAGCATCAATCCCCATTTGCCACGCGGACCACCCGTCCACGCACGTGCAATAAATCCAAAGAAATTTTTGATTTTTTCCTTCATGCGTGTCATTATATCACAAATGTTTAGAAATAATCAAATTTTTGCTGCACCAATGGCGGGCGTTACGGATATGCCGTTTCGTCGCGTTATTCGTGAATTTTCACCGGAATCTCCGCTGGTTACAGAAATGATATCGTGTCATTCGCTGGTCGAGGCACATAAAAATTGTTTGCGAAATTTTGATAAATATGATGCCGAAGGCAACATCGGGGCACAAATTTTTGGTGCGGATGCACAACTGATGGGTGAAGCGGCCAAGATTTTACAAGACAATGGTGCCAAGTGGATTGATATAAATATGGGCTGTCCGGTGCCAAAGGTTGCAACCCGTTCGAATGCTGGGGCATACCTTATGCGGGATCATAAATTGGCGGGTGAAATAATGAAATCTGTGGTTGATGCGGTGCAAATTCCGGTGTCAATCAAGACCCGTTTGGGATGGGACGATAAGCATACTGATTGGGCCGATTTAATAAATATTGCCGCGGATTGCGGGGTTCGGTTTGCCGCACTGCATGGACGGACGCGGGCCCAGTTATATATGGGACCGGCCATGTTGCCAGATGTGCATAGTTCACCGATTCCAATTATCGCAAATGGTGATATTAAAACCATCGCCGATGCCGAATATGCCGAAAATTTAGGATATGCCGGTGTGATGATTGGTCGTGGTTTGATGGGCCATCCATGGGCATTAAATCTTGTCGCGGGTGGGGTGGCCCCAGATAATGTCGGGGATGTTGTGTTGCGTCACCTGGGGTATGTGATTGATTATTACGGACCGCGGGCGGGCGTGCCGATGTTCCGCAAACATGCGGCCTGGTACAGTTACGGAATGCCGCACGCATCAGAATTTCGCATCAAAGTGAACACTGTGACCGATCCAGATGAATTAAAATTGGAAATTTGTAAATTTTGGGGTTGCGAACTGAATTTTTAGATTCTATGATAGCAGTAACAAATCGGGGGCGTAAAATGAACGATGATATTATAGAAACAGATTCCGAAGTTAAATCAAACACAAATATGACTGCGGGTGAAATGCTGCGTAATGCACGCACAACCGGTCGTCGTAAACGTGAAATGCAGACAATTGCAAAACAATTATGTATTCGTGAAGATTTCTTGCAGGCGTTGGAAGACGGTAATTATGCCGCATTGCCAGAGGTTGTGTATATCTTGGGGTTTGCACGTAATTATGCGATTGAATTGGGTTTGGATCCAAAAGTTGTTGTTGAACAAATAAAGCACGAATTGGGATTAACCAATGAAAATCATGTGGCGAACGACGAAACTGTATTTATGTCGAAAAAGGTCGAAACGGAAAAACCAAAACGCGAATATTGGTCAAAGATAATGCCAATGTTAAAACAAGCATGGGCGTATATTATGAAGCACTGGAAATGGTCGGCCGGTATTGCGGGCGGTGTGTTGTTGCTGATATTGATTTTGGTTATCGTGTTTTCGGATGGCAGTGGTAAAACAGATAATACATTAACTGATGCCCAGGTTGTCGCGACCAATGAACCAAGTGAACCGGCATACACCCAACCGGTGCGTGAACGTTTCGGTTTGAAAAATCGTGAAACGGCAACGATTATATTACAGGCGAACAAGTCTGCGGGCGAGGTTGGAACATGGGTCCAAATCGAAGATGCACGTGGCAAAAAAGAATTAAGCCAGATTTTATTCCCGGGTGATATATTCTATATGCCTGCGGGCAATGGGTACCGGGGGACGTTTGGAAATGTCGCGGGTATCGATTTCTGGGTTGACGGTGTGTTGGCCCCGACCGTAAAGGCAAATCGTAATGCCAAGGTTCCAATAACACCGGAAAATCTGCTGAAACCGGCAAACAAATAAAAACAGAACCGCCGGATGGCGGTTTTTGTTTGGTGGACGGTTGAAAACATTAATATTTATGTTATATTATATCTTACTATGAGTGGCGTTATAAAAATTCGCGGGGCACGTGAAAATAATCTTAAAAATATAGATTTAGACATACCAAAAAATAAATTGGTGGTCTTTACAGGCGTATCTGGTTCGGGTAAATCGTCACTGGCGTTCAATACCATATATGCCGAAGGTCAACGTCGCTATGTGGAAAGTCTGTCGTCATATGCACGTCAATTCTTGGATATGCAGAAAAAGCCAGATGTTGATTTTATCGAAGGTTTATCCCCAGCAATTTCTATTGAACAAAAAACTACATCAAAAAACCCGCGTTCGACCGTTGGAACGGTGACGGAAATTTATGATTATCTGCGTTTGTTATGGGCACGTGTTGGGGTGCCACATTCACCGGTAACAGGGTTGCCAATTAAATCCCAGACGATTGCCGAAATGGTTGATTGGACAATGAAAATTCCACCAATGACCAAGATTTATGTTATGGCCCCATTGGTGCGTGAACGCAAAGGTGAATATAAAAAAGAAATCGCGTTTCTGGTAAAGCAGGGATATGTGCGTGCGATTGTTGATGGCGAATTATATGATTTGGCGTCGGTCCCGCCATTGGATAAAAATAAAAAGCACAACATTTTTGTAATTGTTGATCGTTTAGCAATGCCCGCGAACGATGCAGGGGACGGTGATGTCGAAGAATTTCGGTCGCGTTTGTATTCGTCGTTCGAAGGTTCGTTAAGATTAGTGCCGGGGTCGGTTTTGGTTCGTCGTTTGGATACCAACGAAGATACACTTTATTCGCAAAACTATGCGTGCCCCGTCAGTGGCTTTACTGTTCCAAAAATTGAACCGCGTCTGTTTTCGTTTAATGCACCACTGGGGGCATGCCAGGCATGTGACGGTTTGGGCGTGCAATTAAATATATCCCCAGACTTGGTCGTGCCAGATCCATCAAAGTCTATTTTAGCTGGTGCAATTGCACCATGGTCGCGTGGCGGAATGTTGACGCAATATGACCATTTGCTGGACGCGTTGCATAAAAAATACAAGATTCCATTGGGCAAACCATGGCATACACTAACCGCCGAACAGAAAAACATCGTGCTTTATGGGACTGGGGACGAGGCGATAAAAATAAACTGGAACGGGTTCGTTTATGAAAAACCGTATGAAGGGGTGATTCCAAATTTGGAACGGCGTTGGCGTGAATCTGATTCCGAAATGATGCGTGCAGAAATTGCGAAATATCAATCGGAAAAGCCATGCCCGGTGTGTCATGGAAAACGTCTTAATATCCAGGCGTTGTGTGTTAAAATAAATGGTGCCGACATTATTGATGTGTGTGATATGTCGGTTGATGATTCGGCCGTATGGTTCAACGATTTGCCCAATCATTTAACACAAAAAGAAAATGATATTGCACGTGTGATTCTGCGTGAAATTACAGAACGTTTGCATTTCTTACAAAATGTTGGGTTGGGATATTTAACATTGTCGCGTATGGCGGGAACGTTGTCGGGTGGCGAATCACAGCGTATTCGTCTGGCATCGCAAATCGGTTCGGGGCTGTCGGGGGTTTTGTATGTTTTGGATGAACCATCGATTGGTCTGCACCAAAGTGACAATGACAAATTACTGGACACGTTGAAAATGCTGCGTGATAAAGATAATACCGTTATCGTTGTTGAACACGACGAAGACGCCATGCGTGCCGCAGATTACCTGGTCGATATTGGTCGGGGTGCGGGTATAAATGGTGGAAATGTTATTGCAGCTGGCACACCCGATAAAATTATAAAATGCAAAGATTCATTAACAGGTCAATATCTGTCGGGCAAACGAAAGATAGATGTTCCAAAAAAACGTCGTGATGGTAATGGTAAATCGATTACGATTACGGGGGCACGTGAAAATAACCTTAAAAATATCAACGTTGAATTTCCGTTGGGTAAATTTGTGGCATTGACCGGTGTATCGGGTTCTGGGAAATCGACATTGTTGTTGGACACTTTATACCCGGCGTTGATGCGTGCATTATATAATTCGAAAATGGAAACCGGTGCACATGATGTTATTCGGGGGCTGGAAAACATCGATAAAGTTGTTGATATTGACCAGTCGCCAATCGGTCGCACACCGCGTAGTAATCCGGCAACATATACCGGTGTATTTTCGGATATACGCGATTTCTTTGCAGATTTACCAGAGGCAAAAGCTCGCGGTTATTCGTCGGGTCGTTTCTCGTTTAATGTCAAAGGCGGTCGGTGTGAAGCATGCCAGGGCGATGGTGTTATTAAAATCGAAATGAATTTCTTGGCCGATGTATATGTCGAATGTGATAAATGCCATGGCACACGTTATAATGAAGAAAGTTTGGCGGTGAAATACAAGGGTAAATCGATTGCAGATGTATTAAATATGACGGTCGAAGAAGCATACCGTTACTTTATTAACGTTCCAAAGATTAAACGAAAATTAGAATTGTTGCGACGGGTTGGGTTGGACTATATCAAATTGGGACAAAGTTCGTTGGACCTGTCGGGG
>JAGCRE010000149.1 GCA_017964865.1 Alphaproteobacteria bacterium
ATGTTCTGGATACATTGATTCTGAATTTGATGCATATGTCAAGAATCACATTGTTGCGGTGCCGAATTCTAATGTTGCGTTTCCATCGGCAACGGTTGCGAACCCAAATTATGATGCCCCAGAATTCAAGTTGGAAAACCCATATGAAATAAAGAACAGCACCTGGAACGGTGAAGAATGGCAAAAGGAAAAGAAAGAACGCAAACAAGAATTAAAAGAATTGCAATCACAAAACGGTGCGGGCAATGAACGTATTGCGAAATCTGACTTTCCAACAACATTTGCCGATTTGTCTTTTACCGACCAAAACGCAATAAAGTCTGCGGGCTATGAACCATACAAAGATTCATCTGCATACAAAACATTCAAAATCGAAAGCGAAGACGAATATCGCACCCGTATGAACAACAGACAACAAAACAATATGGCAAGTTATAACAACAATAACGGACAAAACCCAACAATTGATGGCAGCGACGGCAATGGTTCTTTACCCCCATCAATGGTTGATGACGGCATAATACACCTGTATCTGGGCTAGGGCGATAATGAAATTTATAAACAAGTTTTTTGTATTTGCGTTTATCTTACCTGCGTTTTATGTGGGCGGTGCAGGGGCAGAAATTGCATGTCTGACGGAAATTGGTAAAGATAACGAAACATTCATTCAACCGTTAAAAGATATTGTCAAAGACAGCAACATTATTGCCGACCAAACAAAATTTCAAGAATTTATCAACAAAAACAAATCTAAATTTTATGGCTTGATTGCCGGAAATGTAGAAGTGCGGTGTATTGGTGAAAATACCAACAATCTTAACGAAATAGCAGACAGCGAATCTGTAAAAATACCGTTTGAAATGGACGGACGTAAATACGATATCACTGTTGATGTTGCACGATTGTTTGATTATATGATAATACCAACCGCGTTATTGGTTGTAAATGATCGCAACAAAAATCCAGGCGACGTAATTGAAAAATCAAAAATGCCAAAGGATTATTTCTTTTCCAAAGACTGTTCGGATCATCATGTTCGTGTTAACCTTAATAACAAGGCATCGGTAAATCGTGCGGGTCAAACGGCATTTGGAATATATGGTGGTTCAAAAAACGAATTTTTCCTGGATATGCCCGTTGGAAAAAGTTGTCGTGCATTTCCAGGTTTGGTATTGGGCGACTTTGGTGGTTTAGGTGCCAAAGAAAAAATAGTTGCATATGAAAATTACCGCGAAGGACGTAAAGCGTTAAAAACATTTGCAAATGCATTACAAAATACATCTTGTGGAAACCAGAGTTTGGCTGTGTATCAAGTGTCTATTGACACTATACCAGTTGAAAAAAATGGCAAAAAAGGTTGGGCAATTGCCGCTGGGGTCAGTGGTGGTTCAATGGCATATTTAGGTGTTACTGCGGGACTTTATGCACTTGGTGTCGGTGTCGGTTCTACCAGCACTGCGGCCATGGCATTGTTCGGCAGTGCATTAACGGCTGCGACAATTCCTGTGGCAGGTTGGATTGTTGCTGGGGTTTTGGCGGCAACGTCTGCTACCATTGCATTGTTGCCAAAAGATTTAGCAGACATAGACCAGGTTATGGTTATGTCAGAACCGGAAATTATTCGTTAATTAATTGTTAATTTCACATTGTTTTTATTTGTGGAAAAATGTTATAATGACAACGAAAGGACAAAC
>JAGCRE010000150.1 GCA_017964865.1 Alphaproteobacteria bacterium
ACGTAACAGGTACAATCACATTACCAGCAGACAAAGAAATGGTTCTGCCAGGTGATAACGTCCGTATCACAGTGCAATTGATTGCACCAATCGCTATGGACGAAGGTCGCCGCTTTGCTATCCGTGAAGGCGGACGCACAGTCGGTGCCGGTGTTGTATCGAAGATTATTAAATAAGGGTAACAAAACGGGTCGGTGTAATTGGATGAAAAACGCCAATGATTACCGGCCCGAATAACGATAAGGAAAACGAACAAATGGTACCAGCATCAAAAATTCGTATTAAATTAACAGCATTTGATCATCGTAATCTGATGGAATCTGTTGATGAAATTGTTAAAACGGCAAAACGCACAGGTGCGGATGTCGTTGGGCCTGTTCGCTTGCCGACATTGGTTCAAAAATTTACAGTGAACCGTTCACCACACGTTGATAAAAAATCACGTGAACAATTCGAAATCCGTAATCATAAAGCGGTGGTCGATATTGTTAATCCAACCCCTCAGACCGTTGATGCGTTGATGAAGTTGGATTTGACGTCCGGTGTCGATGTAAAAATTAAATTGTAAAACTGTTAGCGTTGGTATGGGATGCAAAAAATAAAACATACCAACCTCTGACTAAAAAAAGGCAAAAAGATGAAACGTAGCGGATTAATAACAACAAAAATAGGTATGACTCGTCTTTATGACGATGGCGGGGTTGCTCACCCGGTTACAGTATTGTCGGTTGGTGATTGCACAGTAATTGGCAATCGAACAATGGAAAAGAATGGATATGTCGCAAATGTATTGGGTTTGCGTGAAGCAAAGGCAAAACATGTTGCTAAACCCCAGGCGGTTGCGGCAGAAAAAGCGGGTGTAAAGCCATTTCGCAAGGTTGCGGAATTTCGCGTTACCGATGATTGCATTATCCCAGCGGGAACTGCATTGTCGGCGTCTCATTTTGTTGTCGGTCAATTTATCGATGTCCAAGCAACAAGCAAAGGTAAAGGTTTCCAGGGTGCGATGAAACGTCATAACTTTGGCGGTAAAGAAGCATCCCATGGTGTTTTAAAAGCACACCGTTCATTGGGTGGTACAGGTATGCGTGAATGGCCAGGTCGTGTCTTAAAGGGTAAAAAAATGGCTGGTCAAATGGGTAATGAAACAGTTACTGTCCAGAATTTGAAAGTCTTTGGAATTGACGAAGCGGAAAATTTAATCTTTGTCGAAGGTGCAGTTCCAGGTGCAAATGGCACATTTGTATTGGTAACTGATGCAATCAAGAAAGAACACAAAGATTTGCCAGTTCCAACAAAATTGAACAACCCAAGCAGTGAACCCAAAGCAGAAGAAACTGTGGCGGAATAAGTAACGACGACAGCAATAAGGTAGAATAAAATGCAATTAGACATTATTAATTTTGATGGTAAAGCGGTCGGCAAAGTAGAATTGCAAGACAGCATTTTTGGTATTGAACCACGTGCAGACATTTTACATCGTGTCGTTACATGGCAACGTGCAAAATCGCGTGCCGGCACACATGCGGTGAAAACTGTATCTGATGTCGCGGGCAGTGGTAAAAAAGCATTTAAACAGAAAAAGACTGGTAATGCACGTGAAGGTGAAAGATACAACGTTCATATGCGTGGCGGTGGTGTCGTTCATGGACCTGTTGTTCGTTCACACGAAATCGATTTGCCGAAAAAAATCCGTAGCCTGGGCTTGAAAATGGCTTTGTCGTCCAAGGTCAAAGACGGTTCTTTAATCGTAATCGATTCTGAAAAGTTGAACGCTGCCAAGACAGGTGCTTTTGCGAAACAGTTGAAAAAACTGAATATCGCGTCTGCATTGTTTGTTGGTGGTGATAGTTTAGATGAAAATTTCAAGAAATCTATGGCCAATATCGCAAACGTTGATGCGTTGCCGACAATTGGTTTGAATGTTTTGGATATCTTGAAACATGAAAAATTGGTTTTGACGGCTGATGCAGTCAAAGCAGTGGAAGCAAGATTGGCATAATAACCATAGGGTAATTAAAATGGCAGAAAAGAAAGTTAAAGCAGAAAAGAAAATCGTTGCGACCGCCGGTGCTTTTGATATCCTGCGTCGCCCGATTATCACAGAAAAGGCAGCAAAACTGTCTGAAAAAAATGGTGTTGCGTTCGAAGTCGCAGCAAATGCAACCAAGGAAGATGTTGCACGTGCCGTCGAAGCGGTGTATAATGTTAAGCCAACAAAAATTAACATTGTTGTCGCAAAGGGCAAAGTTAAATCTTTCCGTGGTCGCAATTCTGGGACACAACGCACAGTGAAAAAAGCATACGTAACATTGCCAGCTGATGCAAAGTTGGATTTGGCAGTAAGCGTAGATTAATAAAATAAACCGCTGTAACAGAGAATCCAGATTTTTGGACGTTATTGTTATGGCAAACATAAGGTAAAAAGAAATGGCATTAAAGCATTATAAACCGACAACCGCAGGAACGCGTGGTTTGACCCAGGTTGACCGCAGTGAACTTTACAAAGGTGCACCAGAAAAAGCGTTGACGGTTGGTATCAAGTCCAAAGGTGGACGTAATAATTTTGGTCATGTAACCGTTATGCACCAGGGTGGTGGCCACAAACGCAGTTATCGTTTGATTGATTTCAAACGTAAAAAATTGGATGTTCCAGCAACAGTGTTGCGTTTGGAATACGATCCAAATCGTACTGCATTTATTGCATTAATTGAATACAAAGACGGTATCCGTTCATATATCTTGGCACCACGTGATTTGAAAGCGGGTGATGTCGTTATTTCTGGCGAACGTCAAGATATTAAACCAGGTAATGCAATGCCGTTAAAGAATATGCCAATCGGTACAATCGTTCATAACGTCGAATTAAAGCCAGGTGCTGGTGGTCAGTTGGCCCGCAGTGCAGGGTGCTATGCCCAGTTGATGGGTAAAGACGGCGTTTATGCCCAGATTAAAATGAACAGTGGCGAGTTGCGTAAAGTTCATTCCGATTGCTTTGCCACCGTTGGCAGCGTTTCTAATCCAGATCAACGCAATGTCAATTTGGGCAAGGCTGGCCGTGCACGTTGGTTGGGCGTTCGTCCATCTGTCCGCGGTATGGCAATGAACCCGAATGATCACCCGATGGGTGGTGGTAATGGTCATTCAAAGGGCCACGAACCAGTATCAC
>JAGCRE010000014.1 GCA_017964865.1 Alphaproteobacteria bacterium
CTGTTGACGGTATGCCCAAAAAATCAAATGCAGCAGTGGTTTATACGGGTCTGCCGGTGCGTCGTGATTTTATTGAACACGCGGGGGCTAAATTACCGGGCAAATCGCACCTGCTTATCACTGGCGGTTCCTTGGGAGCCCAGATTTTAGATGAGGTTGTTCCAGAATCTATTGCGAAAATGAAAAACAAACGGGTTTTTGTAACCCACCAAACACGCCCAGAAAATGTTGATAAATTACAGCGGTTCTATGCCGAACATAAAATTCACGCAAACGTGTTGTCGTTTATTCACGATATGGCGGGTGCAATTGTGGACGCTGATGTGATTATCAGTCGTGGTGGTGCCAGCACAGTAATCGAATTGGAAACAATTGGTCGGCCAGCAATCATTGTGCCATTGAATATAAACCCCGACCAGGCTGCCAATGCGGCCTCGTATGCACGCCTGGGTGGTGGTTTCGCAATTGACCAGGGAAAACTTACCCCGAAATGGTTATCATCAACGCTGGACGAATTGTTTGATAATCCGTCGCGGTTGAAAAAGATGGCTGAAAAATCACGCGTTGAAAATCATGCGGTGCAATTAATCGCTGATACAGTTACAAAATAAAATATATTTGTTGCATTTTCCGCTTGCCCCCGATTCGTCATTTGTTCTAAGATAGAATTGGAAGGAAAGGAACATGCATAGATTTTTACCGTCATTTCTGGCGTTTTTTATGATTTATGGTGCCTGGGGGGATGCCCGTTTGCCCGTTGTTAATGTCGCTGCTGCCGGGGTTTCGGCACGTGCTGCGTTTGGCGAAAGTGTTGCCGAACCATCACGAAATGTCGCGGTTGCACCGGTTGCAAAAAAGAGCCGTTCGACACAAACTGTAAAGACAAAATCAACACGTTCGGTTGTTGCACGTCCGTCTGTTAAACAAAATGTGGCGGATGTTTCGCGTGGTGAAAAATTGACCACTGCGGATGTGTTGGTGCCACATCGCCCAAGTGCCGATTTGTGGGCAACAAATGACACACCGTTGCGTATGCCACGTCCGTCTGAATTCGCGGTGTTGAACGACGATTTTGATTTGCCCGAAGAAAGTATTGATCGTGTTACGACAACAACACCAAAGACGGTTGTTGCACGTAATAATGCACCGGTTACAAAACGTGAAACAATGTCGGCAATTGATAATCAAATTGCAAGACTTATGGAATTGCAACGTCGTGCAGACGAAAGTGTGGGTGCACATTCGTCGCCAGTGATTGTTGATCCAATGCCGGCAAAAAATGAAATGGTTGTTGCACAAAATGATGTAAAGCCAGTGGTAAAAACAACAAACGAAGATACAACGGTAAAGTTATCGCGTATGGTTGTGCCGATGGACGATGATGTTGTTGTTCGTCCGGTTGAAAAGACAACGTCACCACGTATTGCCGATGTTCGTCGTGATATGACATCTATGTCGCCAACCGAATTGCGTCGTGCATTCCGCAAAACATTCTTGTCGGAAAATAAACACTTGTCCACGTTCCAAATCGATGATCGTTTTGATACGGCAAGTGATATGTCCCGTTCTATCGAAGGGTTTACCGCGGTTCGTGATTTGTCTGAGGTCGGTGGTATTCGTCCATTGGAAATCAAAATAAGATTCCGTAATGATGATTCAAGCCTGTCGCGGGATAATTACACATTGTTAACCGAATATGCATCGATTGTGGTCAGTAACCCAAAGCGTGCAATCCAGGTTGCAATCCCGATGGATGTCACCACAGACGCAGACAGTCGTAAATTAGCGGCACGCAGATTAGCTATTATCGAACAAGTCTTACGTGATACTGGTGTTTCCGAACAACGTATTTTACCGGTGCTTGCCGATCGCAGTGATGATGGTTTCTTGCTTCGTATTATTTCAAATGAACAATATGAAACATTGACGCAACAGCAACGTAATGCCAACGGCAAAACCATTGGAAGCAAGACCTATAAAAGTATGTCTTGGTAATGTGCATGTGTTAAAATTATTAAAATCATTTATTGAATTTATTTATCCGCCAACGTGTCCATTGTGTGATAATCGTGTTGAAAC
>JAGCRE010000015.1 GCA_017964865.1 Alphaproteobacteria bacterium
ATTTGCTGCATAGTTAAAATATCTGTTACTTCGTTCAATGTTCCAATGCCGCCCGGTAATATGATAAATGCGTCAGATAATTCGAACATTTTTTGTTTTCGTTCGTTTACCCCGGGGACAATATGAACATCAATTCCTTTATGGACGGGTTCTTGCAGTGCGGCAACATGTTCGGTGGAAATGCCTGTTACATGTGCCCCATTACTAAGTGCGGCACCAGCCACAGTACCCATCAAACCAACATCGCCACCGCCAAATACCATATTAAGGCCATTTTTCCCAATCAATTCGCCCATCAGTTCTGCATCGCTTACAAATGCGGGGTTCAATCCAAATTCATGTCCGCAATAAACTGCAACTGTTTTAATTTTTCGTTTCATTTCTTTTTCCCTTTATTTTTAGAAATTATATCATAAAATGGCGGTATTATGAATCAAAAGTTTATTGATTTTATGCGTAAATTCTATGGGAAAAAATTGGCTGTCGCGGTAAGTGGCGGTATTGATTCCATCGCGTTATTATACTGGTTGGCTGAAATTGGTGCGGATATCGTATGTCTGCACGTGAATCATGGGTTGCGTGCCGCCGCAGAAACCGAAGAAAAATATGTTCGCGATACGTGTAAAAAATTAAATGTTCCTTTTTATGCATTTTATTGGTCGGGCGATAAACCCGAAACGGGGGTCGAAGCCGCCGCCCGGGCCGCACGATACAAAATGATGACCGATTTTTGTCATGAAAATGGCATTGAATATCTGCTGACCGCACACCAGGCAGATGATCAAATCGAAACCTTTTTAATGAATCTGGGGCGGGGCAGTGGGGTTTTTGGCCTGTCATCTATGCAGCCGATTGCCGAACGCGATGGCATTAAAATTGTTCGGCCGTTGTTAAATGTTTTTCGTGCGGAATTACAGGAATATCTGGATACACGTGGCATTAAATACTTTACCGATGAAATGAATCTGGACACGCGTTATACCCGCGTTCGTATCCGTCAAAATCGGCATTTGTTGCACGACAAACTGGGAATCAGTGATGACCGTATTTTACTGGCGATTGAAAATTTGAATCGTGTGCGTTGCACAATCGCAAATGACGTTGATAAATTGGTTGCCGATGTTATGGGAAATAATTTTGCGATGTTTCGTGATTCTTTTCTATTTGACCTGGGGGCAGACATTAGATTAAAGTTTATCGGAACGCTGATTCAAAAAATTGGGGGGGACGAATATCAACCACGCTTGAATTCACTGCGTTTAGCATTGGAAAAATTGAACAACAATTGCAAATTCACATTGGGGCATTGCACAATTCGTCGCCTGGGGGAACGCATTTTGATTGTTCGCGAAGGGGCAAAAACAACATTCAGGATTCGATATGGGAAAAATAAACAAATTAAAAAATAAATTACCACACGTATCACGTGATAAATCAACATGGATTTTAATTGTACCGGTATTGATTATCGGTGCACTGGCGATAATGTCGTTTGGCAATAATGGTTCAATGTTAAAACCGACCGGTACCACGCGTCCAGTGGAATTGACTTTTTCGGATGTTCTGCGTCGTGCCGACGATATTAAAACGATGAAAATTCGCGGAAATGATGCAAGTGGCACATTAAAAGACGGCACGCAATACAACGCAACAATTACGTATGACCCAGAATTATTGTCTAAAATCGCGGCCAGTGGGGCCAGCATATCGATAAACGCATCCAAGACTTTTTGGGATTATATGTGGACTGTATTTCCTATTTTGCTTTGGGTTCTGTTTTTCTTGTTTTTATTTCGTGGACCACGTGGCGGAATTGGACGCAGTATCATTGGGCAAAACCCAACAAAATTGACCGTTGGTAATGATAAAAAGACAACGTTCAAAGATGTGGCTGGGATTGATGCCGAAAAACAAGAATTGATGGAAATCGTCGATTTCTTGAAAAACAAAGATAAATTTCGTGCGGTTGGTGCACGTGTGCCGCGTGGCGTATTGTTGTCGGGTGAACCGGGAACGGGTAAAACATTACTGGCACGTGCAATCGCCGGTGAAGCAAACGTTCCGTTTTTTGCCGCATCGGGCAGTGATTTTTCTGGAATAATCGTTGGCCTGGGGGTTGCAAAAATCAAAGAAATGTTTGAAATGGCAAAACGTAATGCACCATGTATTTTGTTTATTGATGAAATTGATGCCATTGGACAAAAACGCAGCACCCAGATTCACAACGACCAAGACCGCGAACAGACATTGAATCAATTACTGATTGAAATGGACGGTTTTGCAAATAATACGGGAATAATCGTATTGGGGGCGACAAATCGTGTTGATATGCTGGACCCGGCATTACTGCGTCCGGGCCGTTTTGACCGCCAGGTGTATATTGAATTGCCAGACTTGGCCGGCCGGAACGAGATTTTGAACCTTTATGCCAATCGGGTAAAATTATCCAAAGATATTGATTTAATGGGTGTTGCACGTGGCACAACCGGATTTTCGGGGGCCGATTTGGAAAACCTGTTGAACGAAGCAGCCCTGTGTGCGGTTCGTATGGGACATAAAGAAATAACAAACGAAGATATGGACGAAGCCCGTGATAAAATTATGATGGGCCCACGCAAGGTGCGTAAGATTCGCGATACGGATAAAAAATTGACCGCCTATCACGAGGCCGGCCATGCCTTTGTCAGTCAGCACTATGCGGACATTACCGACCCAATTCACAAGGCAACAATTATTCCACGTGGTCGTGCGTTGGGTATGGTTCAACATTTACCTATTGATGACAAGGTTTCAATGACCCTGGCCGAGGTTCGTGCACAATTATCGGTATCACTGGCGGGGCGTGCGGCCGAAGAAATTTTCTTTGGTGCAAATAAAATCACAACGGGTGCAGAAAGTGATATTGCGGGTGCAACGCGTTTGGCACGTTATTCAATAACAACGGCCGGTTTGTCTAATAAAATCGGCACCGTTGCGGTTAACCAGGCAACAACATTTGGTGGTCGTTCAGCACTGGAAAATGCGTCTGAAAAAACCGCAGAATTGGTTGATGCCGAAATTCGCGATTGGATGAACGCTGCACATAATGATGCGGTTAAAATTATCACCAGCAACAAGAAAATTGTTGAAAAATTGGCGGGTGAATTACTGAAACGTGAAACATTGACGGGTGATGAAATCCGCGAGATTATTGGTGGAAAAAAGGCTGATAAAAAGCCCGCAAAAAAGACGGTAAAAAAGCCAATCACAAAAACAAAAAAGGTTAGTGATTAATAAAAACGCACCGTTTGGTGCGTTTTTATTTTTGCAAATCATAAACGAATAATTTGTGTGGAAATTTATGACGACCATAGTGTGTGCAACCATGTCCAACATCAATAATTCGTGTTGGTGTTAACCCATTGATTGGCACATCAAACGTTATTATCACATTAAACTTGTCAACATATTCTGCCAGTCTGTGATTTACATTTGGCCCCAGATATGCAACACCAATATCAAATCGTGGTGATGTTTTCATGTATTCAAACGCATCGCATTTTATAATTTGGACGTGTGAACGTTTGATAAAGTTCACTATTCGTGCGACCGTAATTGTAAATGGCATATTTTCCAACGCGACAACAGATATTTTGCGATGTTTGGCCACATATCGTGCCAATCCACCATAACCCGCACCAATATCACACAAAGACGTTGTGTGTGGAAAATGTTTATCTATTTCATTAACCAATGCCTGACGCAGATATTTCGAACTGGCCACATATGGAATTTGATTGTGAAAGATGCACCAAAAATATTCAGCAGCACTGACAAATATGTATAATTCAATCAGTGCGATAAATACTAATACAGCAATAATAATACAGTATATCATAAACATAAAAGTTACATCTGGATAAACCAGTTTGGATTTTTTGATACCATTTCAATGCTTTCGTCCAGCGTCTTGCGATATTCCAAAAATTTCTTTTTGTCTTTATCGCCCAGGTTACTTATCGCCGGTAATTTAATTGTTAATGGGTTCACGTGTGTGCCGTTTTTAATAACCTCGTAATGCAAATGCGGTCCCGTCGATAATCCTGTTGAACCAACATATCCAATTGTTTGGCCCTGGCGAACGGTGGTTCCAACAACGACACCCTTGGCAAATTTAGACATATGGGCATACAACGTTTCAAAAGTGCCATTATGACGAATTTTTACATAGTTTCCATGTCCACGATTAAATCCGCGTGCAACGACCCGACCGGCCCCGGCTGCGGGAATTGGTGTTCCGGTTGATGCACGGAAATCGACCCCTTTATGTGCACGTGTGAATCCCAATACCGGATGTTTACGTCCCGATGAAAAGTTACTTGTAACCTTTGCATTATTAATCGGTGTGCGTTTTAATGATTTAATTGCACCGTTGCCGTTTTCATCATAGTATCCCGATGTGCCGTCGCTTTTCTTAAACCGATACATTTTCACGTTGCCACGTAATGCTTCGAATTGCACCGCCAAAACACGACCGTTATCGACTTTTTTGCCATCGGAAAAGTTTTCTTCGTATAAAACGGAAAAGTGTTGTCCGGCACGAACATCGCGTTCAAAGTCCATTTCAAATGCCAGCAAATCAAACACATCAATTAAAATTCCGGCCGGAATACCCGCACGAACCCCCGCCAGATAAAAACTGTCACCATTTTTGATTTCGCCCGATTTATATACCGCCCGCGTGTCGCGTTCAACATCAATCGTATTGCAATTCCATCCACCGTTTTCAGTGCATGTTAATTCAACCTGTTTCCATGGGGACGGAATAACAACAATTTTAGATACCGGTGAATCATTATCGGGGCGAACAAATTCGATTTTATCGCTGTCCGCACGCAGTGTTGATATGCCCGCATCTTTCTTTAATACATTGGCGATAGTATTTACGTCATTGTTGCTTAAACCATTCGCCATTAATATCTTGCCCAATGTGTCGCCCGATGTAACAACAACAACCGTCTTGCATTCAGTTGGTTCAACAACCGTATTCTTTGGTGTTCCACGATGTGTAATAACGACCGTAATTGCCACAAATGTTAATACAATTGCCAACGCCATCACAAGATGGGATAAAAACGTTGGATTCATAATCTGTTTTACTTTTTTCATGGCGTGCATTATAATAGTTTTATGGAAATAAATCAAGCGTTCACAATTTTAAGCAATGCATCCGATCCGCATATTGCCCGTATAATAACGGAAAAATACGGAACTATGTCGCGTTTTACGGTCTGGCGGGCGGCACGTAAATTACGACGTGGGGTGCCGGTTGCAAAAATTATCCATGAAAAGTGGTTTTATGGCCTGCCGTTTTATACCAATAAACATACATTGGACCCGCGACCCGACACCGAAACATTGGTGGAATCGGTGTTGGCTGATTGGCGGGACGCCAAGAATCTGCGTATTTTGGACCTGGGGACGGGAACGGGCTGTGTTGCAATATCGCTGTTGCGGGTTATTCCGGGGGCGTCTGCAATTGGTCTTGATAAATCGTGGCGTGCATTACGTGTTGCACGTAAAAATGCACGCAAAATGAGTGTTTGTGCTGTTTTTGATACGGTTCATGGAAATTTTAACAGTATCCATTTGGGCGAACAGTTTGATGTGATTGTTTCAAATCCGCCATATATCGCACGTGGCGACAAACGTGTTGATGCGGCGGCAAAATTTGACCCCGATATGGCCCTTTATGCGGAAAATAATGGATTGTCAGCATACGAACAAATTGCAACATCTGCACGTTCGGCAATTAAAATGTCTGGACGTATTTATCTGGAAATTGGGGCGGGTATGTCGCGTTCGGTTCGTTCGATTTTTGAAGGCACTGGTTGGAAATTCGTTCGGGCGGATAAAGATTTAAGTGGTAAAATTCGCGTTCTGGTGTTCAGTTTATAAATTCCAATTTTTTAATCGAAATTGAATTGTGGGTTGCCCCCGGAATAACAATCATCTTGTTTTTACCAATCCACTTTTTTGAAAGTGTCATTGGCACGATTTTATCGTTTTCTGCAACATAATGCACCTGAGAAATGTGCGGCAATGTGTTCAGGTTAAGCGAGTGTGTAAGCGGTGCATCATTAAAATAGCCTGTCCAGTCGCTGTGATTCAAAACCCCGGCAATGGTTATCCATTGAATTACGTTAATATCATTGTGATTTTGTATAATTAACCCTGAAATCATCGCACCGCCCGAATATCCAACCAGTATTACCGGGCGTTTTCCGGCAATTGATTTAATGGCATTTGCAACGGAATCAACCATTTGTTTTGAAAACCGTCCGGTTGTCCAATCAACCTGGGTGCATTTATCATCAATTATAAACTGACATGGTCGGGCAATATATACGACATTTGGCGATGTGTCTGCCATTGCCATATCCCGAACAAAAGTCGAACGCGGGGTGGGGTTGTGTGTTGCAATGCCACGATTGTTAAATGCGTGTCCGTCGCCCTCGATATAAATATGGACTGGGGCGGTCGCGTTTGTTATTTTCTGGGTTGTTGCAACGGCGTATAAATCGGGCGATTTAGGGGTAATAATGGTCATATTTTCATAACTTGTGCCACAGACACACCCCGTCAAAATACATAAAAAGGCAAAAATTATTCGCTTCATAATACGATATTTTACGGGTTTGACATAAAAAATCCAAGTACAATTATTTCTTGAAAAGCAAATTTATTGTTCTAAGATGGCGGTGAACAGATATAAAAAGGTAAAAAATGACATACGATGATATACAGGTTTATGATAACGGCAGAATTGCGACAGCAATGAAATTGACGCCTGCCGAAGAACATATCGTTGACTATATTGCAGATGTTGCATGTATTAAAACAAAAACTATGGATGCAGACCAGATTGCATATAATTTAAGCAAAGATTTAACAGAACATTTCAGTGTTTTGGACACTCCATCGCGTTTTCGTGATTGGGTTAACCAGAAATGCATAGAATTCAAACGCGTTTACAGGGTTGAATTAGACAAGGCTGAATTGTTCAAGCGTTTTGACAGATATAGCAGTTTTACAGAAACGCCAGTCATGGCCAGATACAAAATGTGGAAAACGAACAATGAAAAGAAGCTGAAAGAAATTATGGCAGATAAATCTTTGTCGCCAAATGTAAAGGCGTCCAAGATTGCACATATCCAGGAAATAATTACAAATCTTAACCAGGGTATGGAAAGACAAAAGAACCTGTTCACAGGTCGAACAAGATAAAAAAATCGCACCGTTTGGTGCGATTTTTAATTCCTGGCGCGCCCAGAAGGATTCGAACCCTCAACCTTTTGATCCGTAGTCAAATGCTCTATCCAATTGAGCCATGGGCGCAACGGTCATATATTCTATATCAAAATATCGCGATTGCAAGAAAAAACTAACAATTATTACTAAAACCCAATATGCATACCGGCGGTCGTGGTCAGGTTCCCATCGTCACCCGCGTCTGCGGTTGTTAAATAACGCAGACCCAAATCAACATACAATCCAGCAATTAAATTAAGGCTGACCCCCGCAGTCGCACCATATGTGAACGTGCTGAAACTCTCGGTGGGTGCGGAAAAGGGGTGGTGTAATGTTGTTTCGTAATTGGTTGTTCCGGCACTGAAACCGGCATAAAGACTTGATGAAAAACCGACTGGGCGAAATTCGGCAATTATGTTACCCATATATATTTGGGCACTGGCATCATATTCATAGTTTATGCCACCGACATCGCTGGTGAAATTATAATCTGATTTAGCATATTCGATTTCGTTTCGCATGGCGATGTTGTCGGTCAATCCGTATTTTATACCAAATGTCATTGTCCACAGTGTGCTGTATGCCGTTGATGCGTGTTTGCCAGAATTTTGGAAACCGCCAGTCATACCGGTTGAAAAGTATGGCGTTAACGCCGTTGCGTTATGTGGCAATAAAATTAATGCAAATAATGTGGTAAATATATATTTCTTCATTTTTACACCATTGATACCAATCGTTTAATTCGCTTTTCCGGGGCGGGGTGGGTTGAAAAAGCGTCGCCAAAAAATCCGCGTGTCCCAGGTTCGGCAATGCACGCAAACGATACAGCTTTCATTTTATCAATCGATTTTGTGCGACTGTTTTGTGTTATTTTGCGTAATGCGTTGGCCAACCCCATTGGATTGCGTGTAATATATGCCCCGGTTGCATCGGCGGCATATTCACGATTGCGTGATATGGCAAGTTTCAAAATGGGTGTAATAATTAAATTAAATACCGTAAATGCCAACCATATCATCAACAATACCGCCCCAGATTTATTATTGTCGTCGTTTCGACCGCCACCACCATAAATTGCCGCCCGATAAAGAAGGTCTGCGATAAACACCGTTACACCAATGCCTGTAATAATCAACATATCAAGTCGTATGTCGCGATTGCCAATGTGGGCACATTCGTGGGCGATTACGCCTTCTAATTCCAGTCTGTCTAACTTCTTAATAATTCCGCGGGTCAACGCAACCGATGCATCGCGTGGTGTTCGGCCCGTTGCAAACGCATTTAAAGAATCATCGTTTATGATATATACACGTGGACATGGCAACCCCGCCGCCATTGCAACATTTTCGACCGCATGAAAAACTTCGCGGTATTCGGGGTTTGTATTGTGAATTTCAATCGCCCCGACAGACGACAATATCATCGCATCACCAAAAGCCCACGAAATTCCCATCCATAAAATGCACGCAATAAATGTTGGAACCGCAACCGATATGGCGGTGTTAAGTGCTTCATTCACCGGCACAACAAACCACGTGAACAAAAATACCAATGCAATAAAGATAATTGGAAACAAAGCCACCAAAAACGCGGTTTTGACATTATTTTGATGTATATGGTCGTAAACAGTCTTTTTGTGTGTCATATGATTAAACTTTTTTATCATTATGGAATAAAAAGAAAACATTGTCATGAAAATTATTTAAAAATGTGATATAATTTATGCGATATGAAAAATAAAATTGGCTATCTTGTTTGTATCGCTTGCGTTGGTGGAATTGTTTCTGCCAATGGGGATAGTTTGCTTGAATTGGCCAAATTCCCTAAGACTTTCCAGGATTTACCGTTCACAACACGTATGGACGTTCTGGCAAAGGGATACGAAGATTTTGAACCAATTTATGATGATAATACTGGGCGGTGTATTTCGGGGTGTGCATATTCGGGCATGACAATCGAAAGTGAAACAGATGCGATGAACCGTAATACTTGGCTGGCAAATGCGGCCATAAATACATATTACACCGAACAACAATTTGGGGAACAAATGCCCCAGAACCAATATGACGTGCCA
>JAGCRE010000016.1 GCA_017964865.1 Alphaproteobacteria bacterium
GTGCGGTTTGTTCGTGAATATCCAATCCCCGGTTAAACGTTTCACGAAATGTTGGAACGTTTGCAACGTCTGCCAGTAATCGTAACTGAATCTGGGAATAGTCAACCGATATCAATACCCGACCATCGGGTGCAACGAAGCATTTTCTTATTTCTTCGCCCAGTTCGGTTTTTATTGGAATGTTTTGCAGGTTTGGATCACGACTGGACAGGCGGCCTGTATTCGTGCTGGTTTGCAAATAGGTTGTATGAATACGACCGTCGGTTGCGATTTGTTTTGGCAATGCATCGGCATATGTCCCAGCCAATTTTGCAATTGAACGCCACGATAAAATTTTTTCAATAATTGGGTGGGTATCAACCATATCGTTTAATGTTTCGGCATCAGTTGAACGCTTGCGATTTTCAGGCAGTTTTAATTCATCAAATAATATGACCCCTAACTGTTTTGGACTTGCAATATTAAATTCATGTCCGGCCAGTTGCCAAATTTCATTTTCCAGTTTTGATAATTGGTCGTGAAATGCACCAGATAAACTGTTCAAGCCAGCACGATTTACCAGGACACCGTTGCGTTCCATCTGCATCAAGATTGGCATTAATGGTAAATCACACGTTTCATATAACTTCTTTAATTTTTCGTCTTTGTCTAATTCTGGTCGCATTAATTCATACAATGCAAAACATACAGATGAATCTTCGGCAGCATATGGTGCAGCAACATCGATGTTCAACATATCAAAGTGGCGGTCAGAATCACGCGTAACACCCGGAAAAAGCGACGCAAAAGAAATGTTTGTATGCCCAAGATATTTTATTGCCAGTTCGTCCAAACCATGTGAATGCAACGACCCATGCAAGATATATGATAACAACATCGTATCATCAATCGGGCGAATTTTAGACGTATCAAAACCGTCGTTTTCTAAAATATGAAAATCGTATTTCAGGTTATGTCCAACCTTGGTTATATTCGGGTTGGTAAATATCGGCCAAAGATGTTTGCGAACGGTGTCAATATCTAACTGGTTCGGAGCGATAGTGTCGGTGGCAAATAAATCGCCACTGGTGGTGCGGTGTCGAATTGGAATATATGCACCACGCGTGCCATTTGTTGCCAATGATATGCCAACAATTTTATCACTGATTTGATTTAATCCAGTTGTTTCAGTATCAACGGCGATAACGTTTTTGACACCCGATAAAAATTCTTGTAATTCGTTGACAGTATGAATAACGGTAAATTCGGTTGCAACCTTTGACGGTTTGGGTTGTTCGTGTTTCGGTTCTGGCGATTCGATATCGGTTGGGCATGCCGAACCCGGATACGGACTTAACGGCACAACGTTTTTAGAATTATATTTGTCTGCGGGGAATAATTTTTCCACCTTGGCGGTAAGTGTCGCACTTTCCACCGCGTTACGCATAAACTTTAACGCACCATCACGATTGAAAGACAGTGGTGTAATCTTTAACCCGTCAAGATTGACGTCTGTTTTCAGGGTGACCAGTTGTCGTGATATATATGCCATTTCACGATTTTCAATTAACATATTGCGTGTGCGTTCGTTTTCAATTTCATTGATATGTGCATACAAATTGTCCAACGTTTCGAATCGGTTGATAAGTTCAGCGGCCTTTTTCGGGCCGATACCATGAACACCGGGAACGTTGTCGGTCGAATCGCCCATCAATGATTGAACATCAATGACCTGGTCTGGACGCACACCGAATTTTTCCAGAACGTCTGGTTCGCGAATCTCACGCGATTTCATACCGTCATACAGAAACACGTGATTGTTTATTAATTGCATTAAATCTTTATCACTGGTGATAATTCGGGTGTCGCTGTTATTGTTTTGTGTTGTCAATGTTGCGATAACGTCATCGGCTTCGACCCCCGGGATACACAGGACCGGCACCCCCATATCGGCAAGGCCGTTACGAATCATCAATCCCTGGGCGGGCAGGTCCGCAGGCGGATCAACCCGATTCATTTTGTATTCTGGATAGATGTCTTGGCGGAACGAAATTCGTGATGCATCGAATACACACACGAACGAATCGTTAGACTTTGCCGATGATAACACCGGCAAAATCATATTGAAAAAACCATATACTGCACCGATTGGCGTGCCGTCACGACGGGTCAAGCGGCTGTGCACACCATAATATGCACGAAAAAGTAACGAATTTCCGTCAATCAGTGTCAGCATACATTTGCCTTTATTTAGAATACGTAACGCAATTTGATACGGGCATCGTATTGTGTGCCACTGGCCGTTTCATCCATTGCGGTAACATCGATTAACTTTGGTGCATACATTACGCGACCTTCGACATCGATTTTGAACGGCATTGTTGGAATATCAAATGTTACCCCAAGCATACCCTGGTAAATCGCTTTGCCAGATTCTTTATAGTCGCCAATGTGCATACTGTCGTCAACATCAACTTTCCATACCATACCGATACCACCACCAATATACGGTGTTACAACCAAAACCCCCGGCATTTTGATATAGGCATTCAGCAAGCCCGCCTGGATATCAACCTTTTCACCGTCCATATAGTTATATTCGGCTTCAACGCGTAAAAACGGAATATCGACACCGGCAATTGCACCATATGATTGTGCAGAATGAGTCTTTGTTTTGTCATTTGCGGTAAACCGTTGTCCGCCAATACCCGCAGTTGCCCCGACATATGGGTCGAATACAACCCCAGCGTTGGCATTTGCACCCGCAATCATTAATGTTGCAGCCGTTAAAATTGATGTATAATTTAACTTCATATTTATCTCCTTTGTATGATAATATAATAAAAAAAAGAGACGTAATTATGCAAGAAAATAAACCCATAATGATTGTTGGCCTGGGGAATCCGGGCGATGAATAAACACGCACGCGTCATAATGTCGGATTTATGGCGGTGGAACACTTGGCGGGGGCAAATGCCACGTGGAAAAACGAACACGATGCGTTGACATACCATACGCAACGGGACGGGCGACGTGTGATATTTGTGCGGCCGATGACGTTTATGAATCTTTCGGGCAATGCGGTTGGTGCGTTGGCACGATTTTATAAGATTCCGGTGGAAAACATTGTGGTAATTCATGACGATATGGATATACATGTGGGCGATATGCGAACCAAGGTTGGCGGTTCCAGTGCAGGTCATAACGGCATAAAATCGATTGATGGTGCGATTGGGTGCGAATATACGCGGATACGCATTGGGGTGGGGCATCCGCGTGATTTTGGATTAAATATCGATGGTGCCGATTGGGTGCTGGGGCGGTTTGACGATGCCCAGTTCAAGGCAATCGAATCGGTAATCAAGACAATTAAATTAGATTTTTAATTATTTGGTATTTTACTTGCCGCATAGGAGGATATTCTGGCCTTGTCAGTATCGCCTATTTGCAATTTGTATGTTTGATTGGTTTTGTCTTTGAATTCGGTTTTGTTGGTAAAGTATGTCTTTGCACATGTTTGATAGTTATTGCTGGCCAAATGAAAACGGCATTCTGTTTTGATACATCTTGCACAGGTTGAATCAATCGAACACTGATTCATTTTATCGCTTCCTATGGTTAATGTTAATTCGTGTGGGGTGTTATTTGTGATAGTGGTGATACCGGTGGAATTTGGTGTGAAACTGAAAGCCCCGCTGCTGTTTGTAATATCACCCTGGTTGGTGGTGATACTGTTGTTAAGGCTTGTTAAATCCAGGACATTTGTTCCACATGTGTTTTGAAATGCGGACATACTGCATGCCGAATCAGTTCTGCAACCCGATATTTCGGTCAAGGCATCATTATAGCTAATGTTTAATTTATATGTAACACCATTTGACCAGTGTGCATACAAGGTTGCATCATCTGTAAAATATGTATTTTGTTTTAATACGGTTCCGTTGGCGTCTATAATTTGTTCACCATTATTTGGATCGGTCCAGTATCCGTTAAATTCCTTATCAATCCCAGATATTCTTGGAACGGTAATTGTTCCAGATAACACATCCGATGGATCGGCCGAATTCAACCAGTTTGTATCGTAATGCTGGTATATTTTTTTGGTTCGTGATCCTTCGTTAGATATAGATATACCAGAACCGCTTGGTTTGTTTGTGTTAAGTGTTATTGTATATATCCCGTTGACACATGTTGGTTGGGTGCCTGTGGTACTCGATACGCCTCCAGTATTACCATAAAAAGAAATTGTATAAATGGTAGTGTTGTCTTGGGTTTTGTACGTATAGGTTTCTAGGCCAGTACTATCTTTGTCGTATGACACGGTGTATGCTGCCCCGACAGAAGATTCATAGCCAGAGTTACAAAGTTGACATCCAGATTGTCCATGATTTTCTGCATATCTGTATGTTGGTTTTGCGTTAAATATGGCGTTTGCAGGGCATGTTATCACATATGGACACGTTGTATAAGATGGTGAAACATAAATGTTGTTATAATAAGAGCCAGCACGGTATACGGTTTTGACCCAATTAAAACTAGAACCCGAGGAAGTATCTATATTGCCATCGGTACAAGCATGGCATTCTTTTCTGTCGGTTGAACTGTTTCTTGCTTCGCCATAACCCGCATCGCAATCTACGACTTCATTGCAAGTTTTATTATAAAAATTATACATTCGATAACCCGCATCCGGGTCGTCGAAAACAGGTTCTGAACAAGACGAACAAGTGGCCGATTTGCGTTGCCCATTTGATATAGCCACAACGGTGGTATCGCATGCCTCATTATAGCACCAGTTTGCTGAGTTTTTTTCAGCATGTGAGTAAGGATATTTACCGCTTGTCTGTGTGGAACAAGATCTACAAGTATTGTTTGATGAATCGTAATAGTAATTATTTGTACATGAAAAACCGCATGAATCTGGGTCGTTTGTCTCGCCAGCAGATGTCCATGCATACCAACCAGTGGGTTGTGTACATGGGGCACAATTGCGGAGTGTTGTGTCATAATAATATCCATTGGAACAATTTGATGCGGTGCAACTTTCGATACCAACAGACCCCGCGGGGGATACCGGTCGTTCGCCATCGGTATCGGTGGCACAAGAATGACATGCGGGTTCTGCGGTCACTGGGTCAATATAAAGGTATTCATTAACATCGCAACCATGACAGCCAATGCTGGCACCGGACCATATACATCTGTTTGACGACTGGCAAGCCTGTTGAGTGGACAAACAATCACAAGGAATTGTTTGTCCGTCGTTATAATAATATGTTGTTCCACCGCAAGAACGATAGCATGATGTTATTGAATTTTGCAGACCACCAGAACTTTCCGGATATTGTGACGGACATGCCACACAAATGGAACTATTGTAATACTGGTTGGTATCACACGTTACCAAGGGGCTTGTTGCACCGCAATTTGAACCAGCGTTTGGTTTTAATTGGCATTCACCATCTTCATAATCGTCTACTGCTGCTTGAAGGGATATCCATATACAACAATTATTATTATTACATTCGCTGTGAGTAAGTAATTCACAAACATCTAAATCAACTTGACCAATTGAGTTTACACAACGGCCAGTAACCGAATTACCACTCCATTCACAACCTGTTTTTTCTGCACATTGTGAGTACGAGTATCCATTACAATTGGTAATGGCGTAAGCGTTATAATTCACAAAACATGTGACAATAAATAGAAGTGCGAAAAAGATTTTATTTCTTAATATCATTTTTTTACCGTTGATGACCCTTGTTTATCGTCCAACCATTTTCGACATACCACAAACTGTCTGCGGGAACCTTGGATGCTGCACCCAAATTAAAATCAAAATCGCCATAGCCGTGCATTTTTTTTGATAATTCCATTCGGGGTTGCAGGTATTTCCGCAAATTGGATACATTATTTGGTCCCAAAGCAGTCCAATGTCCCTTTGGTACCAGATATATTGCACGAATTGATTTGCTGTTAACATATTTTTGTAATGTATCCATATCCAATACAATTTCTACATCGTTTAAACCAAATTCAAATACGGTATCACGTTGAATAATCGGTGTTTCGGGTTCTGGACTTTTTTTTGGTGATTCTTCACGCAAATCAACCTTGGCACATGCGACGGGCATCATGGTTAACCCCGCCATACCGATTGTTGGTATAACGTGGCGGATGTTATAGAAAATTTGTTTATAAAACTTCATTTCTGTTTCCTTTTGCCTTTTTGGTTAACGCTGTAAATCTTTATTAATAGTCCAACCATTACCAACAAACCATAAACTGTCTGTTATGGACTTTGATGCCTCGCCCGGTTTAAAATCAAAGTCACCCCGACCACGAATTTTTGGTGACATTTCCATTTTTGCTTCTAGAACCTCGTGATACAAATAAGAAATGCTGTCCAGATCATATTGTTTCCAATGGCCCATTGGAACCAAATATATTTTTTTGGTGATTGTATCATCGATAAATGTGGTCAAAAGATTTCTGTCAAGATTGTTGGATGCGTTACGGAATACAAACAGAATATCTACATCGTGTTTAGTGGGGTCTGGTTGTGTTGGTTGGTTTATGGTCCAACCGTTTTCAATATACCACAAACTGTCCGTTTGGGACTTTGATGCTTCGCCTGGCAAAAAATTAAAATTGCCACGTCCACGTAGTTTCGGTGATTTATCCATTATTGGTTTCAAGAATTTTTTATGCATAAATTTGATGTTGCTGATTGCTAAATCATCCCATGTCCCCAATGGGTGCAAATATATTGTTCGAATGGTCGTGTCATTGATGCACGTGTCCAAGATTGCAGAGTTCAAAGCATCTGACGATGACGAACTGTGAAAAAATATTTCAACATCACGACGGGTGTCCACCGGTTGGACAATGGTGTCGACTGGGGCGATTGTATCGGTTGGAATGACAGTTGTATCTGCTGGGGCAACAGAATCAGTTGGGTTGTTTCCACGTTTTTTATCAGAATCGTTTTGTTCGATTTTCATCGGTTCGCTGTCGGGACCACAAGATGTGGGCAGCATCGTTAGTGTTGCAATTCCCGCCATTGGAATCAACCGTTTGATATTATAAAACATTTTTTATCGAATTTTCATTTCCTTGTTTCCTTCGGGTTTCTA
>JAGCRE010000017.1 GCA_017964865.1 Alphaproteobacteria bacterium
CGTTCATTAGCAGCGTGCGAGGGGGCAATTGTTCTGGTTGATGCGACCCAGGGGGTCCAGGCACAGACCTTGGCAAATGCATATCTGGCATTGGAAAATGATTTGGAAATGTTACCGGTGTTGAACAAAATTGATTTACCGTCGTCTGACGTTGTTGGCACGCGTGAGCAAATTGCTGATGTTATTGGGCTGGATGCAAATGATGCGTTGGCAGTGTCGGGTAAAACCGGTGATGGCGTTCCGGAATTGTTGGAAGAAATAGTTAACAAATTGCCGGCACCAAACGGCGATGAAAATGCACCAACGCGGGCATTGTTGGTCGATTCGTGGTATGATTCTTACCTGGGGGTTGTGATTTTGGTGCGTGTGGTTGATGGCAGATTATCGCGTGGCCAGAAAATAAGATTTATGGCAACTGGGGCCGAATATGTTGTCGATAAAATTGGTTTCTTTACACCAAAAATGGAAAATTGCGATTCGTTAAATACCGGGGAAATTGGGTTTATTATCACGGGGATGAAAACGATTCATGATTGCAAAGTGGGTGATACAATTTGTGACGCAAAAGCAACGGTTGATATGTTGCCGGGCTTTAAACCATCGGTGCCGGTTGTGTTTTCTTCGTTCTTTCCGGTGGCGGCAGACGACTATCCGGCATTGCGTGAAAGTGCAGAAAAGTTGGCATTAAATGATGCGTCATTTATTTTTACGACTGAAAAATCATCGGCATTGGGTTTTGGTTTGCGTTGTGGATTTTTAGGTTTGTTGCATATGGAAATTATCAGCGAACGTTTATCACGCGAATTTAATTTAAACCTGATAAACACTGTGCCAAGTGTGTTATACAAGGTGCATTTGCGAAACGGTGAAACGATTGATTTGGAAAATCCGGCCGATATGCCCGATGTTACAAAAATCGAATCGATTGATGAACCATGGGTGCGTGCAACAATTATGATGCCTGATAAATATATGGGTGGAATAATGTCGTTGTGTTCCGAACGTCGTGGTGTCCAAGAAAACATTTCGTATGTCGGTAATCGTGCGGTGTTGGTATATCAATTGCCGTTGTCGGAAATTGTGTTTGATTTTTATGATCGTGTGAAATCTATATCATCGGGGTATGCATCGTTTGACTATGTTGTGTATGGTTATCAAGCATCTGATTTGGTAAAGGTTTCAATTCTGGTGAACGAAGAAAATGTCGAACCGTTATCGTTTATGTGTCATCGTTCGTTTGCAGAAAAACGTGGTCGCCAGATTGTCGAAAAATTGAAAGATTTAATTCCACGTCATCAATTCAAGATTCCAATCCAGGCGGCAATCGGTGGAAAAATTATTGCACGTGAAACAATCGCGGCATATCGCAAAGATGTTACGGCCAAATGCTATGGTGGTGATATTACACGTAAAAGAAAATTGTTAGAGAAGCAGAAAGAGGGTAAAAAACGTATGCGGACATTTGGTAATGTAGAAATTCCGCAGACGGCTTTTATTAACGCATTAAAGGTTGGTGAATAATATGGGGACATTATTACAAGACTATATTGATTGGAAAAAAGCCAAGGCAGAAACCAAATACTGTGTAACGGTAATGGATAATTATCAACAGAGTATAGAGGTCAAGTTGCCGTATGAAGAATGGCGGCGCAATCTTGCGAAAATCGGCACGTTTTGCAAAATGATGGAGCCATACAAAGCGTATGCCGACAATCCAAATACACATGCAAAATTTACGGAACGTTATGATGCGCTGGCAAAGCATTTAAGAAGTTCATATTGTTTTATGGGGTGTCGGGAAAATGTTGATATACTGGGCTTGGGGCAGATTGGAATAGATATTGAAGATTCAACATTAAGATGTGTGAACAATCGTGCCAACGGTGATATTGTTGAACATCTGTGCGATGGCTGTGATAAGTTCAGAGAGTTAGTAAAATATCAAATGTTGGCGGCAAATGCGAAGGTTGCCAAAGAAAAGCAAGATGCCGCAAAGATGATGCTGATGAATCATTTCAGAATATTCAAGATAAAGTAAGGGTAAAAAATGCGTAACAGTTGGGCAAAAAAATTAAAGTATTTTTATATTGCGTTTAATGAAAAGTTAGCAGTATGGAACGAAAAACATGCACACAAACACTTTACAAAGGCAGAAGCAGAAATTTTGCGTTTCAAGGATATGGCGTGTTTCGGGTGCTCCAACACAGGTCCATGGGAATGCGGTTTTTTTCACAAAGATTTTGTATGCCAGCATGAAACGTGCCCATTACAAAAGTTAAACCAGACATATGTTGTTGCTTCGTATTCTTGGAAACGTGCAAGACTGGCATTAAGTCAATCAAACAGCATTGTTAACGCAATACGTGAAGATATGGATATCAAGAAAGTAAGATAAATTGTATTACCGTAACCAAAGGGGAATATTATGGCACATCAATTCTTTTTCAATCCGTATATATTGGATAATTTGCCATCACCAGCAAATGGATTTGATGTTGTCC
>JAGCRE010000018.1 GCA_017964865.1 Alphaproteobacteria bacterium
AATTGTGTGTGTGTGGGTGTGTGTGTAGATTTCTGCGGTTTTTACCGATTATCATCACTTTGTTATTTTCCCCTTTCATTCTCTCATTATATCATACTATGACCTAAAAACAAATAAATAAAAATCGCCCGAACGGGCGATTTTTTAATTCAGTTTTTCAATATAATCTATATCTATTTCCGTATTAAATAAACCATGGTCAACTTCGCCGAATATACGAACTGTATCGGTTGGGCCGATAACCAATCCATGCCACGCGTCATCATCGATTTCAACCATGATTGTTCCTGTTGAATCTTGGAACATATATTTTTCATCACCATTTTTTTGAATGATTGCACCTTCGACCCAGACCTTGGAATTATCATTCATACCCTTGACCTGGTCAACGGTCAAAATGACGTTTTCACCCCCAGAAAAACCGCCATTACCCATTGCGTTTTGATTCATTGCTGCATTTGCACCACTGATGGTTGCAACGCATGCAATCGCCAACATTGATATTTTTTTCATATTTTCCCCCATTTGGTTTAATTGTTATCCGCCAGTCATATTATAACACCCAAACATCCAAAAATGACTAGGAACGAAAGGAAAAGCAGAGTGTTTCTCTCTCTTGGGTGTCATCCCGGGCTTGACCCGGGATCCAGGTAAAAAAAGAACACGCACAAAGTGCGTGACATATCTACCTGGATTGTGGGGTCAGGCCCCACAATGACACAAAAAAATTACTTTTTCACATGCACATCGATTTGTGGAAATGGGAAATGAACCTTGTGCTTTGGTAATGCGACATACAATTTTTCCATTACATCGCCACGTGTCGCAAACATATTTTCATACGATGTCCAAAAACGCACCGATAACACAACCGCACTGTCGGAAAGAGCGGACACAAACACAATCGGTTCTGGCTTTTTCAAAACGCGTTTATCTTGCTTTAACACATCCAAAATTGTGGCACGTGCGTTATCGACACTGTCGCCATATGAAATACTTATATCTATATCAATACGGCGATCGCCACCCTTGGACATATTGGTAATAATACCATTTGCCAATGCACCGTTAGGCAAGAATAAAACCTGGTTATCAAAAGTATGTAATTCGGTTGTGAACATCATAATTTTTTTAACGACCCCAACCTTGCCACTGGCGGTTTCGATAGTATCACCAACCCGGAAAGGCTTTAACATCAATATAATTACTCCACCGGCAAAGTTTTGCAGCGTTCCCTGGACCGCCAAACCGATTGCCAATGATGCCGCCCCCAACACTGCGACAATAGATGTCATTTGCACACCCACAGTGGTCAACACAATTATAAAAACAAAAACCTTTAACAATATGTTAACGAACGACCCCAGGAACGATTGCAAAGACGCATCAAATTTACGATGTTCCATTATGCGTTTTAACGAACGTGTAATACGGTTGGCAATCCACATTCCCGCCCCAAAAATCAAGATTGCCACAACCAATTTTATACCAAAATTTATTGCCGATTGAACCAGTGATTCAATTGCAGCGTCGATACTGGACACTTCGACATTCATCAATTCTTTTGGATTTTGCAGAATCTCGGTCGTTGTCTCTAACACTTCTTTTACATCTGGGTTCATTTTATTCCACCATTACATTTGAATATCTTCGCA
>JAGCRE010000019.1 GCA_017964865.1 Alphaproteobacteria bacterium
GTTCCATTTTTACCAACCAATATGACGTTGCTGCGGTTTTGTTTTAACAGGTAATTTTCAATCAGTTTAATTTCTTGTTCTCTGAATAACACCGGTGGCGTGGAAAGGTTTTTAGCCGTTTGTGTTAAATCTGTTCCAAAACCGATTGGGTTTTTGTCTTGATTTTTTTGTTGTTTGTTTTTTTCCAACTTTTCTTGTGCTTTTTTATATTCGTTTGGAAATAAGTTTTCAAATGTTACACCACGTTTTTCCAACATTGGTTCAATGTGATTTAATAATTTATCGGCAAAACGGTCAGTCGTAGAAACACGTTGTTGAAAACAACGCAACAGACGTTTTACATCGTCTTTTTCATTATACATTTGTGCTGATATATCAAGTTCACCTTTGTCGCGCACATGACGTAATGCAGCATAACCACCCTGATGTAATCCAGTAAAGGTTTTCAACTGGTCTTGTAGTTTTGATTGGAAATCATCAATATTGAAATCTGGTAATTTGTTTGCAAGGAATTTGCCAATGGACGGACTGAACGCCAGCACTATGCATTCCATGGCAAATGGCGTTATGTGCGAAACGCATCCAAAAAGATATTCGTACACATAATCGGTTAGTGTTGCACTGTTCAGATTCTTGTCGGCCATCGTGCATTTCCTTTTGTTATCATATACCCCGGCACAAAGGTGCGATTTTATCTGCCATGCCCATGATAATGTTTTGCGTGGGCCTGGGCAATTTGTGTACAACGTTGGTACATATCTTCGGCATTGCGACACCGAACACTTTCACGTTGCTTTTGCTTTTTTCCGTTGTGTTTTTTGCGATGTTTTTTAACTGGTATTTCGGGACATTCGGTGGTTTCAGGCATTTCACAACCTTTTAACGAATTACACTCTTTGTGCATTGGTTGTAAATTTTCCAAATTGTCTGTTCCCCCAAGTGCCTTTGGTATTATATGGTCAATTGTTAAATCTTGTTGCAGGGTAATTGGTTGTTTGCACCATGGACATTCTGGATAAAGATAGTTCGTTATTGCGATGCGATACAGCATTCGTAATCCGCCAACCGAACGTCGCCCCATGTGTTCCAGTGCTTCTAATTGGCCCAACTGACGCTGGGTTAATGTATTCCAACATTCGTGTCTTATGAATTTAATAAGTTTACGAGTTTGTTGAATTTCCATCGTAGGTGCACCCTGGAAATAAGATTACTTTGATGAAACCGGAATTTGTAATTTTTGTTTTGGAAAAATCAAATCTGGATTTTCAATGCCATTGCGATTTGCAATAATTGTGAATAATGTTCCACGACGCATAAAGTTACGTGCAATTATCCACAAACAGTCACCACGACGAACGGTGTAATATGTGTCGTCATTACCGGTCGATTTCGGCATTGTAAATGTGTGTTTGATATTGGCAATTACACGACCATTTCCGTCATGCATACGAACGTCCAGACTGTATTTACGACCCGGTTCCAATTTACCGGTATCTGCACCCAAACCATAGTGCCGCCAATCTGAAACACGTGCAAACCCCAAATATGTATCATCCAACCACAACGATACACGTAAACGTGGCATCGCGTCACCCGAAACAACAATACGACCAGAATCCAGGTAATCAATTTTTGATACGGTTAAATCTTCGCCATTTATGATTGATGGTGCCTGTAAGACAGCACTGCCACGTGGCGTCATCAATAATGAAATAGAATTTTCATATCCCTGTTCGGAAACATACAAGAAAACTTTGTTTGCAGATTTTGTATTTGTGTCGGCACCAATTAACGACAATGTGTAATTACCGGCATCTAATGCTTTCTTTGGTGCATAAACAAATTCACCATTTTTGTCGGTGCGTTCGGTTGCAACAATTTTGTTGTTTATCATAACCGAAACGTTTTTATTTGCCGCCCAACGTCCGGCAACAACAATACTGCCATCGGGTGCAATACGCACAATGTCAAAAGATGGAGCATCGTTTTCATTTATTACGGTTGTAGTTGTTGCGTCTGGAACAACCGGAACAATAACGACACGTTGTGGTGTTGTCGTCTTAATAAACATAACCCAAATCGCAATTATGATAACGATAATTGCACAGACAATTGGAAACCAATATGAACGCATATTTGTTTTTTGTTTGTCTTCTTTGACTTGAACTTTTGGTTGTGGTTTTGGTTCTGTTTTTTCTTTTGGACGTGCGAACACGTTTAAACGTTTAAAGAACCGACGTGCATTTGAACGACGGTTTTCCAACCAATCATTTTGTTGTGCGATTGCGTCATCAATCATGTTATCTGTTGAACGTTTTGTTTTTCCCATATTATTTTTATTAGACATAGAAAACTCCTGATGCTGGTGTGTGTGGACAAATACTACAAAAAATTTGTTCTTTGTCAATATAATTTGTGGTATAATTATTGGAAAACGGGGGATTTTATGAAAAAGATTGGTATTATGACAACGGGCGGCGATTGCAGTGGTTTGAATACCGCGATTCAGCGTATATTGCATGGTTGTGAATTACGCGGTTGGCGGGCAATTGGTATTGTTGATGGAACCGATGGACTTTACAACACACCGCCAGATATTATTGAATTGACAGATGGTGTTTTGCCAATTGAAAACGCCCGTCTGTCGGGCAGTTTCCTGCACAATGGTCGGGCAGGGGTGTTGAATTTTGAGACGGCGGCAAAACGTGGCAAATTGAAAGATTTTAACAAACGGTTATATAAATCGTTGGCCGAATTGAAATTGGATGCATTGATTTTAATTGGTGGCAACGGCAGTATATCGCTTGCCTGGGCACATCGGGAAATATATCGTGATGTTCAATTGGTTTGTATTCCTAAGACTATTGATATGGATATCCCATTGACCGAACGCACAATTGGGTTTGATACGGCGGTGGAACAGTTGACGCGTTTCTGTGATCAATTGATGTTGACGGCACGCAGTCATCATCGTTGGTTTGTTGTGCAATCAATGGGGCGTGATTGTGGTGCATTGGCGTTGCATGCGGGTGTTGCCGCCGGGGCAAGTGCAATTTTAATTCCAGAAATCAAATTCAATGTGGATAACCTGGTTAAACACATCAAAAAATCATCAACAGATTATGGAATTATTGTGGTGGCTGAGGGGATAACCCTGCGTGGGCATTCGGGTCGGCCTGCCGATATGATATCGCGTAAATTGACGGCGGCGGGCATTGCAAATCGAACTGCGTTTCCCGAACATACCCAACGTGCGGGCGACACAACCGCGACAGACCGCATTTTGGCAACATCAATGGCAGATACGGCATTAAAAGCGATTGAAAACAATGAAACCTATGTTATGGTTGCATTACAGAACGGTAAATGTAAGACAGTGTCTTTGTCTGATTTTGCATCGACTGGGGAATGTACCGCTGACCCA
>JAGCRE010000020.1 GCA_017964865.1 Alphaproteobacteria bacterium
CATTCATCAACACTGTTACAAAAGTTCTGAAGAAGAAAGGCGACGTTCGCTTGGTTGGCTTCGGCACATTTACAACAGCAAAGCGTAAAGCGACAACAGGCCGCAACCCACAAACAGGTGCTGCTATTAAAATCGCCGCTTCTATTCAACCTAAATTCAAACCTGGTAAAGCTTTGAAGGATGCTTTGAACTAAATCGATTTTTCGATTAAAAAAGCAAGCCCCCAATCGGGGGTTTGTTTTTTTGATTTTTTATTTTTTATACTGGACATAAAAAATAAATTTGCTTACAATCAACCTAAGACAAAACAAAGGAAGGAAAAATGCCAACAAAAACAACAAAAAAAACTGTAACAAAAAAAGCACCTGCGAAAAAGCCTGCAAAGAAACTTGCAACGGCTGCCCCGGTTGCTAAAAAACCAATTTCAGCGGTGGAAATTCCATTGCCAGATCCATATTGTCATTGCACAAAACACAAAAGAAATATAATTTTGACCTGCGTTTCAACGGGTTGCTTGGTTGTTGGGTTTTTGATATCTCAGTTGTTTTTCTGTGGTTGCTGTTGCAAAAAGC
Source organism: Alphaproteobacteria bacterium (assembly GCA_017964865.1). The sequence continues at coordinate 573 of JAGCRE010000020.1, forward strand.
ATGCCCCAAAAATACAATTCGTGAACGGATGTGCCGATGTTTCGTCAATCAAATGTCCAAAAATGTTGGAAAAATTGCCGGCCATTGATGCCGACCATAACGGTTGCATAACCAAGGCTGAATTACATGCCGCAAAAAAAATGATGCGTCATAATCGTGAACCAAAACCAGCCACAGAGCCAGCCGTTGTTGATGCGATTGCACCAGTTATGGAATAAGCAAATTAAATCAATATAAAAAACAAACCGCCCACATGGGCGGTTTTTTATTCATTTTCCAACGCACGTGGATGGGCGTGCATATAAATATTGCTTATTTCTGCCATATTAACCTTGGTATATAATTGGGTTGTGGAAAGCGACGCGTGTCCCAACAATTCTTGTAACGAACGCAGGTCCGCCCCGCCCGCCAACAATGCCGTTGCAAACGTGTGTCGCAACGCGTGTGGTGTTACATAGTCTGGTAATTGCAAATAATGTCGAATACGTTCAATAACTTTCTCTGCCATACGTGCCGACATTGGCAAACCACGAACGCTGCGAAATAATTCATCGGTGGGTGCATTTCCAAACGGACGAATTGCGACATATTTTTCAATCGCATCATATACCGGCGATAACACCGGCACAATTCGTTCTTTGTTCCCCTTGCCCAAAATTCGCAATATATCGGGCCGACCACGAACATCGCTGTTTTTCAAACCCAACGCTTCGGATATACGCAGACCGCACCCAAATATAAGTGTTATCAACGCCCAATCGCGGGCGGCAACCCATGGATTATCGCCTTCGGTTTCTGCAATAGCTTCCTGCATATGTGCGACATCGCTTGATTCGATTGCCTTGGACAATTTACGTGGAACCTTTGGCGAAGAAATCAACCCAATTGCGTCATTTTTTATATTGTGATGCTTTGCCAGATATTTATAGAACCCACGCAATGACGACAATGCACGTGCCGTTGATTTATGTGCCAAACCGCGACGCTGACGATCGGCCAGATATGCACGAAAGCAAATCGTATCTGCACGTGCCACATCCCCCAGTTCGGCATTTCCGCCAACAAAGTCGCCCAAGAATTTGATAAATTCACGAATATCAATTTCATATGCCGTTGCGGTGTGTTCGGAATAATTTTTCACCGCGACCAGATATTCGATAAATTCAGTTATTATTTCGTTCATCTCATTTCAAATGTTGCCGTCACAGATACAGAAACATCGGTATCTTTGGCCACCAAACTGCCAGACACATCCATTGCAGATTCTGTCATCGCACCCATTGCCATCATACGTGGTGCAATATTTTTATACATAACATTATTACCACCATTTACTTCATATGATACCGATAATATCTTACCGGCATGCCGTTTATCACCCGCCGCCAACGCCTCTGCACGTGTGCGAGCATTTTCCACCGCCACGCTTAAACACTTTTCCATAATTGGTTTTAATACTTCGGCACTGGTGTACATCCGCAAGTTTTCAGAATATACATTTTCCATACCTGCAAATTCGTTAAGCACAGATTCAATATTTTCAATACTTTTTGATGACACATCAATCGCGATACTGGTTTCAATTCCCAACGATATTGATTTTTGCAGGTCGCGATTCCATTCGGTCTTTTCATACGAATTGAATTCAGTCGTCTGCATTTCGACATCTTTGGTCTTCAAGAAATCGGTAATTTTTGCGACAATCTGGGTCGCGTCTCGCATTGATTTTGCGGCCGATTTATCCACCGTTGTAACACGCAATGTGATTGCAGCCTTGTCCCGCGGTGCAGTTGTCAAACATTCGCCCCGCACAGAAATCGTCCGCACCACAGACGGTGACCGCATTGCATCGAACACCAACGACATAACCGCCCCCGCCCCAATAATTGTTCCAATCCAAATCAATACTTTTTTCATATTGTTAACCTTTCATGTTTATCAATTTTATATACCATAATCGGTGTAATATTGTATACAACCAACACCTGTCAGATCACTTATATATTCGTTCAAACTTGCCGGCAAATCGAACCAACCACTTGAACATTTTTTCTTTAAATCATTTACACTGTTGACGGTTCCCGTCGGCACCGCTTCAAATAACTTTTGTGCACACGCATCACTGGTTACACAGAATTTTATTGTTTCCGTTGACGTTTCTGGGTTCGCATAACACTTATTTTCACCAATTTTAAGTGTTCCATATTCGTCTTGGAATGTTTGACCGGCATTGATATAACACGCTGCGATTCCGGTTTTACTGCTGTCAAACGACACATTCAGCGTCGTATTATTAACCCCACTGGCGGCCGGGCAAGACTGACACATTGCGTTACCATTTTTGAAAATCCCGGTGCCATTACAGGTAAATCCAGTATGAATCTCTGCATTGCCTGTACCGTAACCACTACCTATATGAAAGACGGCACCTGTAACACTTTCTGTGGTCAAACTTGCGTTACTTGGTTTGGTAAAGCACGCATCAACAAATGTTCCACCATATGAATATGTATCGCCCGTACATGGTTTACAAAGACTTCCATCAATATATGACCCGGGGGCAACCCCAGTAAATTCGCTGCTGACCAATTCCCAATACGCGGTCGCACTATTAGTAGCATAATCACCATCAAACGTTGTATTTGGTTTTCTGTAAACTTGCACAAGACTGCACGATGTTGCTAAACGTTCGCTTCCAATAATAAGCCCCCAATAATCATTGCCAACGCCATTATATACGACACGTGCAGTGCAATTTTCCATCAAGTTCGATACAATGGCAACATCCTGAACACAACCACTTCCCTGGCATAACGGATCATAGTCATACAATTCGACATATTGTTCATCTTCTGCTTCGTATGGTGAAAACATATACGCATAATCTTCGTACCGACAGTCGGCACATTTATACCCATTGTCACCATCTCGGCTGCGTATATATCCCAATTCACAGGTAAACGTTCCCCCACCACATTGTGCAACCCCCTCATCATCGGGCGTAACGTTTGGATCATAACCCGGGTCACCATATGAGAGGTGTGTTGGACACGTTCTGCATGTTGTATTTCCGTTTGCATCTTCGTAAATATATTTATTTGCCCCCTCACACGCACATTCGTAACCATCGCCAGTATCTGTTGGCACAAAACCGTCGATACAAGTAAACAAACTTCTATGACTACTATAATTCCATCCGCATTCGTCTATTTTATGAGCCGCACGAACTGCCGCATCTGCTGCCTCACAATTTTGTGTACAACTTTCATCCCGGGGACAATTTTTGCAAATTGTTTCCCCCGCACCGTTGGTGCCATATTCGTATTGATCATTCTTGCATGTGCATACATAAAAATAATCGCCACCGTTTCCCGCCAACTGACGTCGAGAATAAGAACCCTTGCATGTAAAATCGTATTCTTCACCGTATCCCGCCCTGTATCCACAATGATCTGTATTGTAATAATATGCCAAGCCATATCCAGACCAACTATTATAACTGCCACTACAAGACGCACAGTATCCACCAAAGGTAGCTGTTGAACTGTACGCCCTGTACTGATTAGAACAGCAATTCGGGTATATTCCACAATCAGCAGCCAAAGACGAACCCGTCATTCCACAAAAAATCACAACAAAAAAGGCAAGAAAACGTAACATATTCCCCTTTCATCCCGTATGTCATATTTTACCCGTTTTATCAGTATTGTGTCAACATAATTAAAATTGAATTTTCGCTATTTTCATCACCACCACACCCACACAAAACAAAACACTTGACAAACATATTATTTTGGCTATATTTAAAACAACAAATATAAATCAAAAGGGGTTTATTAATGTTTGCAAAGAAAAAAGTTAAATCGGCGGCAAACCGCGTTAACACCACGAAACGCAACAATCGTCGTCGTCCATCGTTAATCAAACGTATATGGAACGTCATTTGTTGGCCTTTCCGTAAAATCGCACAATTTATTCGTTGGTTGTGGAAAAAGATTTGCCAATTCGCACGTTGGATTTGGAAGAAAATCTGTGAAATCAACATTATTGGTTTGTTAAACCTGGCATTATTAATCGCAATATTTGTATTGTGCATTATGTTGATTATTGATGTTGCATCAACCCGTCGCAAACCGGTTGTTGTTGTTACCGATCCGGTTACCGTCAGCAATATCGAAGAAATCAAACAAAATCCATCGGTTGTTGCCGAACCAGTTATGAAAAGTGTTCGCACATCGGGTGGTTATATTCGTCCACGCACAGAAACATTGCCAATCGCACGTGATACAAAAACCAATAAAATGGTTGCAGAACCAATTCGCGTAACGACCGCAGAACCAAACCCGGTTACCGAACGTCAAATCGCGAAAAAAGGCGACAAAATGTATGGCGATATCATTATTGATAATCGTGGCGATGCAAAATTGATAAACAACGGCACCGAAATCGATGGTAATTTGTATCTGCAAAATATGCGTAAATATGTTTTGCCATGCGACATTAAAATCAATGGCAATATGTTTATTCGCGATGTCAGTATGTTGCAATTCTGTGGCGACTTTGAAATCAAAGGTAACATTTATGTTTCCCCACGTTCATCGTTCGGCCCAATTCCATCATCGGCACGTCTGGGTGGCCAGGTGATTTTATAAGTTTTCATTTTACCTCCTTGTTTGTTACGAAAAAGCGACCACGATTTTCGTGGACGTTTTTTTTTAGTCGTCCAAAAGACTAAAAATTATGATATAATGGACACGTTCGAACAAAAGGAAAAGAAATGAATGCATTAAAAAAATTGATTGATGTTATGGGCAAAAATATTGGCATAACATTGGTGTTGATTGTCGCCCTTATCTTCTTTGTATGGTCATGTGGCGGACAATTATTGTCTGGGCTGATTACGGCATTTGCTGCGTTGGTCGTGTATATTTCTGCATCGATGCTGTATCACGAATTCAAAAAGGCACCTAAATCTAAAAAGAAATAAAAAAACAACCGCCCGTTTGGGCGGTGTTTTTTATCGATATTAAATTATTTTTCTGCTGGCTCTTCCGCCTTTGATTCTGTGGATTCCGCTGGGGCGGTTTGTTCTGTGCTGGGTGTCGCAGCCGGTGTTGCAGAATCTTGGGTTACAATTTCACTACGCAAATCACTCTGTTGTTGGGCAACGTTCATTTTTGACGAAACCAATGCCAATGCCGCACATAAAACAAAGAATATTGCCGCCAACCATGCCGTTAAACGGGTTAAAAAATTCCCGGCCGACGCCCCGGTCAGCATTCCACCCAACATAGACGATGCCGATGAACCGGACATACCACTGCCCTCAGATTTCTGTAACAATATCAGTCCAGTCATAAATACGGACACAATTATCAATAAAACAAGTAAAATCGAAAACATATCTTTATCCTTTATATCTTTTGGTGCCTTGATTTTAGCCGCGAGTGAACCAAATTGCAAGTATTTTCAACAATTCTTCGGCTGCATTTATGCTGGCCGCCTTTTTAGAATTTCCCGTTCCTGTTGCCGTTTTGCCCAACGCTGTCACACGAACATTAAACACCGGTTTGTGTGCCACCCCCGTCGGTGGCAGGTATTCATACACCGGCAATTCACCATTGGTTTGACGCTGGACCAGTTCCTGAAGTGTGGTTTTTGGATCTTTTGGTGCCGTTGCATCTGCCAAAACCATATCATGCCAAATATCAACAATCACCGAACGTGCCGCATCAAACCCACCGTCCAGAAATATCGCCCCCAGGACCGCTTCAACCGCATTGGCCAACATATGATTTATGCGACCCGCTGTCATATGTCCGTGATGAACCCGATGTGCAAAATCCATTTCATTTGCAACGCGGGCCAGTGTATCGGTTGAAACCAACATTGCATGCCGACGTGCCAGTTCCCCCTCGGTTTCATTTGGAAACGTTTTATACAACAATTCTGCAATGGTTAACCCCAAAACGCGGTCGCCAACAAATTCCAGACGTTCATTGTTGTGCGTGGCATTTGCCCCACTTTGGGTCAATGCCGTTTCCAACAACGATTTATCTTTGAATTTGTATTTTAATTCCAGCATCTTAATTTATCCCCATACCAAATCGGCCCCAACGCATTTTGTTGCCCCATGACCATATCGACAACATCGGTGCATAGTAATTATGCGAATACCAAATAAACCATACACGACCCAAGACATTATCACGCGACACCGCCCCAATGTGGGCACGCGAATCTGCACTGTTGTCGCGATTGTCCCCCATAAAGAAGAAGTGTTTTTCTGGCACAGTGAACAATTCGGTATTATCCAACGGTGCATCATCAGACGCTTCGATAATACTGTGCATGACGCCGTTTGGCAATGTTTCATCATATTCGGTCATTTTAAATACGCCACATGCCCCGTTATATTCACGACAATACCGATCAGATTTATATTCAATCGTGTAATTATATGGTGCCGGTTCATTATCTATCCATATCTTGTTTCCCTTAATCGACATATTGTCTTTGTAATACCCAACACTGCGTATCGATTTCGGTAATACTGCGACAATATACGGACGTGGATTGTCACGCTTTACCATTTCACCGTTAATATACAAGCGTCCCTTTGTCATCTGGATTGTATCGCCCGGCAATCCAATTAAACGCTTAACGTAATCTTGGCCTTCGTTAACAGGATTACGAAACACAACAACATCGCCAACATTTGGTTCTGTTGCGAAAAACCGACCGTTCCATAATTTCCACGAACCAAACGGGAAAGAATAACGTGAATATCCATATTCCCACTTTTCCACAAAAATATGGTCACCAACGTGCAACGTTGGTATCATTGAACCCGATGGAATGTTAAATGGTTCCAACAACAAACTGCGAAACACAATCGCAATCAACACCCCATAAAAGATAGTATTAAACCATTCACGTGTCATATTTTTCTTGGCCGGCATCTTTTGTATTCCTTTCTTTTGTTGCGAACATTTTATAACTTGAATTGCATTAACGCAAGTTTTAATATGCACCTATGATTTCACTAAATTCAATTATTTTTAATGGGATGGATGCAACCCGCATTGATGTCCAGGTGCAATTAGTCAACGGTTTGGCGAAACCTGAATTTAATATCATCGGTCTGGCGGATCGTGCGGTCAAAGAATCTGCGGAACGTATTCGCAATGTGATATCTGCATTAAACCTGCACCTGCCCCCAAAAAAGTTAACTGTGAATTTATCCCCAGCCGACGTTGAAAAGTCTGGTTCACATTTTGACCTGCCGATACTGTGTGGAATTTTGTGTGCGTTGGGTGTTTTGCCAACAGAAAAATTATCGAACTATGTGATACTGGGCGAAATTGGTCTGGACGGTGCAATTGTCCGCACAGATGGTGTTTTACCTGCGGCCGTTTGGGCAATAAAAAACAACCTTGGGGTAATATGTCCCGCCGCCCAGGGGGCCGAGGCCGCCCTGTCCGGTCACACAAATATTGTTGCACCGGCACATGTTCTGGAATTGATAAATCATTTTAATGGTTCGGCAATTCTGCAGACACCAACCGTTTCTAAAATAGAACAAACAAATCAAAAGCCAATCGGTGATTTTGCCGAAGTTTATGGTCAAGAAGCCGCAAAACGTGCAATGGAAATCGCTGCGGCGGGCGGACACGCAATGTTAATGGTCGGTCCCCCGGGGTCGGGCAAGACAATGTTGGCATCGCGATTGGCCACCATATTACCCGAAATGACCGCGGACGAAATTCTTGAAACATCGGTTATATATTCTATTGCGGGGCAACTGGGCGACAAATCGCTTATCACCAATCGTCCGTTCCGCAGCGTTCATCATACGGCAAGCCCTATATCACTTGCCGGTGGGGGCAGTAATGCAAAACCAGGCGAAATATCGCTGGCACATAACGGTGTTTTGTTTCTAGACGAATTACCCGAATTTGATCGAACAACATTGGAAATTCTGCGTCAGCCAATGGAATCGGGTCGAATAACAATTTCACGTGCAAAACGTAACGCGACATACCCGGCACGATTTCAATTAATTGCCGCAATGAATCCATGTCCATGTGGACATTTGGGTAATGCCGCCCTGTCCTGTTCGCGGGCACCACGTTGTGCCGAAGCATACCAGAATAAAATATCGGGCCCATTACTGGACCGAATTGATTTGCATGTTGATGTCGATGCGGTTAACCCATGGGAAATGAAACAAACACCAGACACACCGGCGGAAACCAGTGCCCAAATTCGCGAACGCGTTGTTGCGGCACGCCACCGCCAAATTGCACGCCAGGGAAAAATTAACGCTATGCTGGACGGTGCTGAATTAAATGCGGTTACACAAATGTCAAATGAATTGGCTGAATTTTTAAACACTGCCGCCGAAAAAATGTTACTGTCGGCACGTGGATATAATCGTATAAAACGAATCGCCCGCACAATTGCCGACCTGCGTGGGGCAGAAAACATCGAAATGACCGATGTAGCCGAGGCATTATCATATCGCCCCATTGGTCGTGGTAAATATGGTGTAAAATAAAAATGCCCCAAACGGGGCATTTTAAAATTCGAAACGCATTCCCAACGTCAGGTTAGTATATATCATATTTTGTGCACTGAACCATTCACGATGTCGTGTGTCATCTGCATTAGCCAACGACCACTCTATTTGTGGAATATATATAATACGTGCCCCAAAA
>JAGCRE010000021.1 GCA_017964865.1 Alphaproteobacteria bacterium
ATTATGGCACATCAATTCTTTTTCAATCCGTATATATTGGATAATTTGCCATCACCAGCAAATGGATTTGATGTTGTCCAAGATTTGTCTGAACCGCGTTTGCGTATGTATATAACAAGTCATGGTGTAAAAACGTTCTTTGTGCGTAAGCGTGTTCATGGTCGTGATACACGAATCATTATTGGTAATTATCCCGATGTCGATATTGAAACTGCACGTGCCGCGGTAACAACGGTGTTGGAAAATGCGGCAAAGAAACCGGTTGTACGACGCAAGCAAATTACGTTCAAACAAATGGTCGACTTGTATATTGCAAATCGTATCCGTCGCAGTGAAGATTCACAAATGAAACTGGTGCGGTCGATAAATATGCATCTGTCATCTTTGTTTGATAAAATGTTGCCCGATATTTCGCGTGATGATGTTGCGAACGTTGTCGGTAAAATTAGCGGGCGGGCCATTGCGGCACGTATGCAAGATTTATTACAAAGCATTTTTAAATATGCGATTGAACAGGGTTATATGAAAGAAAATGTTGCCGATGGTTTGCCCAAAATAGAACAGAATCGTCGTGTGCGTCCGCTGAATAAATCAGGATTACAGCGATTGGTCGTGGCAATGATGCGTGAACAAGATATATTTATGCGTGCGGCATTTTTAATGTTGGTCTATGGTTTTGCACCGCGTTCAAAAGTTTTTGCAATGCAATGGGAAGATTTAGACTTTAATCAATACCTGTGGAAAGAGTGGCCATTGTCGGATCGTGCAGTGGTGCTGTTACAAGATTTACCCCAGGATAGTTTTTGGTTGTTTCCAGGGCGGGGCGGGTCGCATTTGGCGGATCCACGAACCGCATGGCGGCGGGTTGCAAAGTCTGCGGGTGTGCCAAACTTGACCATGGATGACGTGTATAAATTCCTTAGTCGGCATTAGGTATGGGCGTCGGATCGCGAAGATTTACGCAGAAATATGAACACGTTATTGGACGAAATACTTGAAATATAACAAATTGATTTTTGTCAACTTTTGTTACAATTTGTTATAATTTCTTGACACAAACGGCAGAAAATGATAGGTTTTATAAATGACGTTCATGATTGAACCAAAAAATTAACTTAAACAAAGGATATGAAATGACAACTTTTGAAATAGTGCGTAAACTTGTAGCGGAAAAATTGGGTGTGCCAGAGGCTAAGGTTACCGAAGATGCTGCATTTGTTAACGATTTGGGTGCAGATTCGTTGGATGTTGTGGAATTCGTTATGGCTGTTGAAGAAGAATTCAAAATCACAATTCCAGATGATGAAGCTTCGAAATTGGAAAAAGTTGGTGATGCGGTTAAATATATTGACGCACACAAGAAAGCATAAGTTTAGTAATAAATTAGTTTGTGTTTTGTCCGTCGGCTGTGTAAGTTGGCCGACGGATTTTTTTGTTGGCTTTTTAGGGATATTCGGTCTATGATATGGGCATCATATTAAACATAAGGAAAGATTATTATGAAAAGAGTTGTTATTACCGGTATGGGTATTGTTGCACCAAATGGAACGGGTGTTGAATACGCATGGAAAAACGTTGTTGGTGGTGTTTCGGGTGTTCGTAAAATTGACACTTTTGATGCGTCTGATTTGCCATGTCAAATTGCAGGTTTGCCAATTCGTGGAACCGAACCTGGGCAATATAACCCGGATGCAATTGTCGAAGTTCGCGATCAACGTAAATTAGATAAATCGATGATTTATGGTATTGTTGCCGCAGACGAGGCGATACGTGATGCGGGACTGATTGAATATGATGGTGATAAAACAAGAATTGGTGTTTCAATCGGCAGTGGTATTGGCGGTATGGAAACGATTTATGAAACGTGTATCGAATTACACGAAAATGGTCCACGCCATGTTAGTCCGTTCTTTATTCCAAAGGGTATTATTAATATGACGGCGGGTCATGTGTCAATTCGTTATGGTTTTAAGGGACCAAATCTGGCAGTCGTTACCGCATGTGCAACATCGGCACATTCAATTGGTGAAGCAGTTCGTCTAATCCAACATGGCGATGCCGATATTATGGTGGCTGGTGGTGCCGAAGGGGCGGTATGTAAAATTGGTGTTGCTGGGTTTACATCTATGCGTGCATTGTCAACGCGTAATGATGATCCAACCGCTGCATCACGCCCATGGGATAAAAATCGTGATGGTTTTGTTATGTCCGAAGGTGCGGGTATTTTG
>JAGCRE010000022.1 GCA_017964865.1 Alphaproteobacteria bacterium
CATGTCAACAAAGAACATAAAAGACATAATGATTGCCCTGAATAAAGTCTTAACGACCACTGTTTGGGTAAATAACGATCGCCAGATTATATCGCTGGCCGACGAATTGCACATTGGCAAAAACAATTCGCCACGTTCAATCGAAGATTTGGCAAGACCATCATTGGTTGGTGCATATGTATCATTACAAATTCGCACCGATAACTTTGATGTTGCTGCTGAAAGTTTAGAAACCGCTGATTTAGCATTACGCGTAAAATCAATGGTATTTGCCGAGGCTAAAAAGTTACTGGATGCGGGCGACGTATCGACCGATTCCGGTGTTGCCATGGCCGCATAATTTGCCCAAACGTGCGTGTAGCAGGTTTTCAGGGCAGAAAAGTTTTCCGGTTACGGAAAGGAAGGGGGAAACCGCCGACAAGTAATTGTCGGCGGTCCATTTTATTCTTTGTCATTGCGAACAAAGTGAAGCAATCCAGTGATTAATAATGACAAACAAAAAACCGCCCATACGGGCGGCTTTTTTAACTATTAAGCAAACATTACGAACCCGACGTTGTATTGCTTACACATTGGTTTGTATTTTCATCCCAGTGCTTACTTGCATCTGAACTAACGCATGTTTTTTTGTCCCCAGACTGTTTAAGTCCGCTAACCGCACCATTGGCCACATCACAAGAACATGTCCCGGTAAATGGTGAATCGCTGTTTGGTTGCCATACACCTCCACTCTTTTGACACGCGGATTGGTAACCAGTTCCAATACCGGCATCCAACCATACATATATGTCAGAGAAGTTACCTGGTTGAACGTCAGCCTCGCTTAATCCCAACGTTACCGAACGGCAAGTATTGATAACTGGCAAACATGCACGAATTGCAATATCGGAATAATTCAGCGACCCAGATGTCGTTGCACCAAACGCATAATTGTTCTGGCTTAAGCACGATGTTACGTCAGACAAACAGTTCGACGCATAATTCGACAAAATTGTATCCTGGGCGGACTTTATTTGACGGAAAGCACGTTGCATATATTCTGAAATAACCTGGTTGTTTGCAATATATTTACCGTCTTTGTCATATGTGTATAACTGGCACTTATTCAACACAGACATGCACATACCATGGTTGCGTCCTTCGTTATCACGATACCCGATTTTCGTTTGCAAGAATTCCGAAATATCCTTTGGTGCAGTGGTTTTTGCACTTTCTAATCTCACAGTATCGCTAATATAGTCGGACATATTATATGTATTGTCTGTCGCTGGGCCCCAGATATTCTGGTTACCAGTGCCACCCTTGTTCCATACGGTATACAACCCTTTGGATGCAAACTTTTGGCTATCGCTGTCCCATTCACCACCAGATTCACCCGGCATAGAACCAACAACAACCGCACCATCAACAATATAACGTCCCGTTGGATCCAAACAGCCCGCATAGTCGTTTCCACATACATAGTCGTCCATCATACACGTATCCAACGCATTAATACAACCACGCAAATCGTATTGATTCTTTTGTTGTGCGACCATTAAACGGGCCTTTTGCAAAACAGTCTTTGCATTACGCACCGTAGCCGACATTTGACGATTTGATTCTGTTAACGCACGTTCGTATTGGATACACTGTTTATCAATTTCCATATCATACGCGTTAACGATAACCGAAGATTCAACACCCTGGGTTGCACAATTATTCAACACCGCCTGTTGACAACGCGATGCAGCGGTTCTGTATAACGCTTCGCCACGCTGATTTCCAATCGATTGAGTGCTTGCAGATGATGTTGTTCCAAATATTGTTGATAAACTGATTCCATAACTGTCAAAATACAGACTGAACAAATTGGTGAAATCCAAACTGCCCAAAACCGTCTCACTGACCGCATTGGCTGTGCCACTTTGGACATCGACAATCATTTTTCTAATACGATCCAAATCATTTTTCAATGCTGTTGTATCGGTTGCACTGTTCATAGCAAGTTCAGCCTCGGTCTGGGTGAACAAAGTTGTAATTTCGTCAGCAGACAACCCGATATATTGAATCTTTTGTGCGACATCCTGTAACGCTTCGGTAGCAGAAGCCAACGCATTTTCAATTTTTTCATAATTTTTAACGTTCTTACTGCATGTGCAACGACCCTGATTATCGTCCAGAACGTTACAGAAATTATCCATACATGCGGTATATTGTGCCTTGCAATAATCTGTCAATTCGGCAATAGAATCCATATTGCTGACTGTATCTTGGACCGACGATGCCGTTAATGGCGTTGTTGTCGAACTATTTGTTATTGACACCGAACCAACCGATGGTGCACGACGCATACTGACCCGTCCGGTATTGCTTTGGATATAAAGTGGCGAATTTGAACCACCGGTAAGCACCTGAGTTCCAGACGAAACTTTTTGTGTTGATGCCGCCGCACGTGCGACATTTGCCTTGGTTGTTGATGCCGATGTTGTGGCACTGCGACGTGATACGACCCCCGTATTTGCATTTGCGTTTGATGCACGCGACACCGATGCACGCGATGCGACCCCACGTCCCACAGATGCTGTTGATGTGTTACGTGATGCGGCTGTTCCACGTGGTGTAACGCCACGGGATACGGTTGCAGTATTTGTTGCACGGGATACGGTTGCACGATTGTCGTTATTTGCACGTGATGATGCACGCGGGGAAATTGCACGTGCGTTTGGACGAATTGCCATCACAGGTTTCTTGGCATTATCATTTTCCTGTTCGATAACAACGCCAGCCTCGACAATGCCGTCATCTTCGTCAATCATTTCCATGTCCACAAATTCGGACATATCTTCGAAATAATATGGCGAAACCTCTGCAAATGCGGGCAATGCCAACAGTCCACCAATCACAAATATCAGTCTCTTCATCGTGAAAACCTTCCCTTCTATTACATTATATTTTATCATACGCACCCCTTTCAAACAAGGGAAAAATATGAAAACAACAACGTGTTGTGGAACGTTTTCCTAAAATCGTAAATATGGGGCAAAAAATCTTGAGTTGTTTTGTAATGCTGGTATAATCTGCGAAACATAAGGCTATCCCAGGTGTTATTATCAACAAAACTTTCGTGGTGTTTACTTGCATTGCCATTGGTTGGGTGCACAACTGTGCCAACAAACACACATGATAATCGCCTTAATCACTATACCCCAAAAATTACCGCCAATGATTTTGATTATGACCCGATGGAAACACCGATTGCAAAATGTTATACGACCGAATTAACAAACGGCGATGACATCAGTGGCGCAACATTGATTGATGACGGCATTTCGGCATTTGTTATGCGTGCGGC
>JAGCRE010000023.1 GCA_017964865.1 Alphaproteobacteria bacterium
CCGCGGTTTTCCCCAGACGGAACAAAAATCGCATTATCGTTGGTCAAAGACGGTATTACACATTTATATGAATATGATATCGCAAACAAGACACTGCGTCAGTTGACGTTTGGTAATTCGATAAATACCAGTCCGTCTTATTCCCCAGACGGCAAGAAATTGGCATTTAATTCGGATCGGTCGGGTCGGCAACAGATTCATGTGTTGGATTTGGACAGTTTGGCAGAGCAACGTATCACATATGGGGCGGGGCGGTATGCAACACCGGCATGGTCCCCGGACGGTAAGTTTATTGCATTCACAAAAATAGCCGATGATACATTTTATGTTGGAATCATGGACCCACGTGGGCGAAACGAAAAGATTTTGGCAGGTGGCTGGTTTATGGAGGCTCCGTCCTGGGCACCGGGTTCACGTCGCATTGTCTATTATGAAACAGAACGTGCAGTTGACGATGTTGAACGTATCAGTCATATTCGCAGTGTTGATATAACTGGACAAAACATTTATGACATTGATTTACCAGAAAATGTAAATGGCCTGGAACCAACATGGTCCCCACGTTTAATGTAGGAATATAGAAAGGCAGAGAGATGACGTTTCCAAAAACGGTCCGTGGTTTTTACTGGATAATTGTGAAAAAGTTCCCATTGTTCTTTGGAACGATGTTTTTAACAGGTGTGTTGACTTCGTTGGCACAAATGATAATTAAGCCCATTACCACTAAAATAGTATTTTCTATATTTGATGGGAATAATGTTCAGAACGTAAATTACATTGTGTTAGTAATGTTGGGAATTTTATTTCTTTATTTTACGGAAACTTTAATTGGAACTGTACGTTCGGTTTCGTCGGGACGTTATTATCAACAAGTTATGGCTTATAAACACATGCTTTTAACAAAGCGAGTGTTCCAAAATGATGGTCAGTATTTTATTGATAATCCGTCTGGGCAATTGTTGTCGTGGACAAGAGATGTTTCAATGAAGCAAATTCCAATGACGTATCAATTCTGGTCAAATGTTGTTGGTGTCGGTTTGGGATTCATCACAATTCTGGGGATAATGATGCGTATAAATATATGGATTTTATTGGTAACGGTTGCAAATGGTGTTGTTCGTGTTGTATGGCAATACTTTAAATTGAAACCTATGAATAAAACGAATCGTGAATTATCTCTGGAGGGAGCAAAATGGGAGGGTATTCGAACCGATGGTTTGGATAATGCGTTAAATGTCAAATTAAATGGCAACAACGAGCATGAGGCACAATATATATATGATACCCGCAAACCTATGATGCACCTGTTCAAAAAATGGCAATATTATGACAGGGTGCGTTGGGTTCCAACCGGTTTTTTATCCGATATATGTGGTGTATTTGTTATTTTGCTAAGTGTGGTTTTGGTAACGCGGGGCCAAATAAATATTTCTGATTTGGCATTTGTATTATCGTCTTTTTCGACAATCACTTTGGCCTTCTCAAGATTAAATACAACGATTCAAGAATATTCTGAAAATTGTGCAATTGCGACGGTTGCGTGGGAAAAATTGAATGCTGCAATCAATATTGCGGATAAAAATGATGCAAAAAATATGCGACTTAATCGGGCACCGGCAATTGACTTTGACGATGTTGCGTTTGGATATGGTAATCGGGCGGTGCTGAAAAACTTTGATTTACATATTAAACCGGGTGAAAAAATCGGTATTGTCGGGCTTTCGGGTGCGGGTAAATCAACACTGTGCAATTTAATGTTGCGTATGTATGATGTTGACGGTGGGGCGGTTCGCGTGAACGGTATTGATATTCGTGATGTTAAACAAGATTCATTACGGCAACATATCGCGTTTGTTCCCCAGGAATCTGTATTGTTTAACCGAACAATTCTTGAAAATATACGATATGCACGACCAAACGCGGCACGTCGCGATGTTATTACGGCGGCAAAGCGTGCGCATATTCATGAATTTGTTATGTCGTTGCCAAATGGATATGACACGTTGGTTGGAAATCGTGGAATTAAATTATCGGGCGGTCAACGGCAACGAATCGCAATTGCACGTGCATTATTAAAAAATGCACCGATATTGGTGCTGGATGAGGCAACATCAGCATTGGATTCCCAAAATGAATTGTTTATCCAGAAATCATTAAAACTGGTTATGAACAAAAAGACAACTGTCGCGATCGCCCACCGATTATCGACACTGCGTAATATGGATCGAATCGTTGTGATGTCGCATGGACGAATCGTCGAATCGGGTTCACATGATGAATTGCTGCGACGGGGTGGGGCATATAAAAAGTTATGGAATATGCAAACAAATGGATTTGTTGGATGAAATTAGTCGCGTTTGTTTTTGCTGTGTTATTTTCTGGTGTGGCGTATACGATGCCGGCAACGGTTGGTTATGTTTATGATGGGGATACTTTTGCAGCGGTTGTCCATATTGATAGAAAAACAGATGTTAATGTTCGTGTGCGTTTAATAAATGTTGATACACCGGAAATGCATGGAAAATGCGATTCGGAAATTCGGCGGGCAAAAATGGCTCGTAATCGTTTGATGGAATTGGTACCAAATGGTTCAACGGTCGAATTGAAAAATATCAAAGATGATAAATATGCCGGCCGAATCGACGCCAATGTGATTCTGCCAAACGGTCGTGATGTTGGTAAGATTTTAATTAATGAAAAACTGGGGCGGCCATACAGTGGTGGCAAGCGTGCCAGTTGGTGTAAATAAGCAGAGTTTGTTATGCACTGTGGCGGTTGATTGCGTCACTTATTTCGTCCAGTGTCGCATTACATGGCAACATTGGTTCGAAATATATATTTGCGGTGCCGGGACTCATTTTTCCACGTTTTGGCCAATATAAACCCGAATCGGTTCCAACCGGTAATATCGGCAGTTTTAATTCGTGGGCCAAGAACAACAGACCACGACGTAATGGAATATGATTGCCGGGTTTTACACGTGTTCCTTCGGGAAAGATTATCAGTGTGCGACCTTGCATAATTTTTTTTGCGACGTCCGTTGCAAGTTTTTTCATATTTGTGCGACCACGTGAACGATTCACCGGTTGCAGACCCATACGCCAAAACGCCCAACCGTAAATCGGTAACCACATAATCTCACGCTTGCAGATAAAAAATGCGTTTGGAACAATATGCGATAAAACAATTATTTCCAATAATGACATATGTTTTGCCGCAATTATAGCCTTGCCATCAAATCGGGAATTGCCGTTTGGTAAAAATGGGACACCATTTTCTTCGGTTGGGGGAAAATGAACCTGGTATTTTACACCACATATAATGCGTGCCCATAAACCCAATAATCTTGCACAACTGATAACCAAGAAATTATTTAATCGGCCATTGATTAATCCAACCAATAATATTGGTGCCCACAAAATAAAGTGAATTGCAGATACCACTTTAAATATTATCGTGCGAAACATTTTAACCCTCTTTGATTCCAAACATTGTAACGATGTATTTTATGTATTCTGTTGTCCAGCGTTCCAGACGTCGTGCCGCCGGCATACCGTAAAGATTTGCCGGACACATTATAATTTCGGTTTCTGGCAATTCATGACGTATCAGGTGTTCTGCACGATTTATATGATCTTCGGTGGTAACAATAACGATTCGTTCAAGTCCTGTTTTTTCCACGATATCACGTATTGCCAACGCATTTTGATATGTTGATTTCGATTCGGATTCAACCATCACCGGACGAACCGATTCAGATACAGCGGTTTTTGCCCCAGCACCAATAATGTATATGTCAGCCTCAGGATATTCTTGGACTGTTCGCATCGCAAATGGAATTCGACGAACGTCACCTGTTAATACAAATATGGTATCATCTGGAACAATTTCGGCACAATCACGCGGCACAGATGATTTGAAAACCATTCCGCCCATAACAAAAAAGCCCAGCAATAAAAAAGATGGTGTTAGAAATTTCATTTATTCGTTTTGCAAAATCTTTAATGTTGTGCGACGGGTCATCCATATCGCAAAGATTGTAATTAATATCGGTAATAACACCATGCATATCCAACCAAAACTGTTTATCGCAAGCGTTGCCATTAAACCAACACGTGCCGAATGTGCCGCCGATATGACAAGTAATAAAACAGGTATCGCAACAACAAAACCAATCGCATCTGCGACAATGCAAATTTTTGCAACAATTATCTGCATTTGACGGGCAATGAACGAATCGGTTGCACCGATTTGATTAAGTATTTCCAGTTCCCGTTTATGTAACATTGCGGTATTGCGTGCAATGTATGATACGCATACGGTTATTGTGCCCAATGTCATCGCTAAAATTAAAAACGCAATTAATATCATTTGCCAGCCCGATGTTATTGACGGACTTAATGCGTCGGCATGTGTTAAAACGCGTGCATGCTGTGATAAAGACTTAGAAATATTTTCCATATCCGATTCGGTTTTAAATTTAACCTCCCACATTTTTGGCAGGTAATTTTTCAACGCACCACCCCCAGAAATCCATGGTCGCATTAATGATGACATTTCGCTTTCGCTAATTTCACGTGACGATTCGATTTTCGAATCGTTGTCTTTTAAAATTTTTTGAATCTTTGGTGCGTTGTCGGTGTTTGTAACCTGGACCGTTGCGAATAAATCCCATTGTGCATTCCAACGTGCAACACCAGTCCCAATAGACAGTGCAATTCCCAATGCCATTACCGCCAAGAAAGTCAACAACGACATTATCACCGTCATAAATACGGATTGTTCACGAACCAATGAAAATACAGTTTTCTTGCCCATAATTACGCGTTACCAATATCATCAAATTGTTTTGATAATTCTGTGAAATAGTTTTTCGGGGTTGGACCCTTCCATACCTTCTTTGTGTCAGTGGTTGTGGTTGCTTTGCCAACAAAATTTACACGATGATTTTCAACATGAATTACCGGAAATTTATAGGTTTCCATTAACTTTTTATTATGTGTCGCCAAAATTATTGTCGTGCCAAACAATTTATTCATTTGAATAAACAGTTCCATCAATCGTGATGCGTTTTCGTCGTCAAGATTGCCCGTCGGTTCGTCGGCCAATAATATAGATGGTTGGATAATAATCGCACGTGCAACAGAAACACGTTGTTGTTGACCGCCCGATAATTCCATTGGTTTTACATCGGCATATTTCCCCAAACCAACCCATTCAAGAACCTTGGCCACCAACTTTTTAACCTTGTCTTCTGTGATACCACGTACACGCAGGGGCAGGGCAACATTATCAAACACCGTCATATGCGACAGTAATGAATATTCCTGGAATACAATCGCCATTTTGTGGTGCAATTTTGCAATGTCATCACGTGTCAATTCAGCGGTGTTTTTTCCAAAAAGTTTTATCTGTCCCCGAATCGGCTTGTGTAATAAATATATAAGTCGCAACAGTGTTGTTTTTCCCGCACCAGATGCACCAGATAAAAAGTAAAACGTCCCATTACTTATATTAAATGATACATCAGACAATACTTCGGCGGCATTATCATAGGCCGCGGCAACATTTGCAAAAGATATGATAGTCTTTTCTTCCATGTGTTGGATGTTAGTAAAAAAAAATTATGTGGGCAAGAAAATTAAGTAATAAAAAAATCGCCCATGTGGGCGAATTTTTTATTTTGTTTTTGTTGTAACATTTCTGTTTTTGGCCCAAACCTTTTCACCCGTTCCAGGGTATTGAGGATTTTCTTTGCCATAAGAAATCGTTTTGATTCTTTTTGGTTCGATACCTTCCTTCATCATAACGTGTGCAGCATTTCCAGCACGCAACGCACCCAATGCCAGGTTGTATTCCGTGGAACCACGTTCGTCACAATGGCCTTCAAGAACAACATTAACATCTTTGTTTTCTTTCATGTATAATGATTGGCTTTGCAAATCTTTTTTTGCATCATTTGTGATTTCAGCCGAATCGAAAGCAAAGAAAACTTTATCGTCATTGATGTTGCTTGGAACACTTGAACAGGCAGCCAAAGCCAGTAATGCAGGGATAAATAAGGTCTTTTTCATTTTCTCGTCCTTTGTTTACAAACATAGCATAGCAAAATTAAAAAAAAATTGTCAATAATGAATTTTTTGTTTTGGGAACTATGTCAAAATGTGATATACTATAGAAAAAATAAAGGGAGAATTCTTTCATGAAAAAAGTTGTTTCGATTATTGCATTATTAACAATAGCAACACCGGCTTTCGCGGCGACCAAGGCTGCCCGGCCAAGTCATTTAACCCGTAATTCGAATGGTTCGTATGATGTTACATACAGTTACCAGGACAAAGCAAAATCGGGTTGGTATGGTTCGGTTCGTGCAGAATTAAATTTCTTGTCGTGGAAAAATGAATACTCGACTACTGGCAGTCCGGCAGACTTGGGTTCAGATCATGACGATTATTCATTCAAACCTGTGTTTGGCGCGAACATCGCGTTTGGTAAACATATAAATTATTTCTGGCGTGGTGAAATCGAAGCAGGTTATATAACAAAATTTACAGATAAAGATTCTGGGGCAGAATTCTCGTTGTCATTACCATATATAATGGCGAACGGTTATTATGATTTTAATAATGGTTTGTATCTGGGTGCTGGTTTGGGTGTTGCATTACCAACGACCGCACTTGATGCCACATTCTTTACAGATTCTGGAAATCGTGAACATATCGGTGTTTCGCCAATGCTTGGTTTGATGGCCGGTTATTCACACAAGTTGGATGATAACCTGGTGTTAGATTTGCGTTATCGTTTGGCGGGGGCTTATGGTTCACAACAAGAACGCAAATATATTGACAGTTCCAGTGTAAAACAAACCTTTAAAAACGAAATCGGATTGATTTTAGACAATTCTATCTCGATCGGCATCAGATATGAATTTTAACGTAAAAGGCTATTGACCCCGATTCGCAAATATGATAAACTAAGACGTGGAATGAGAGACATGAAAAAACAAACTTTAAAAATTTCTACAGTATCACTTTTGTGTGTGTTGTGTGCGGGACTGAACACTAATGCTATCGCAGCGGCGTCTGTGCGTACACTTGGGGGAACGGGAACGGTTAACGGAACCGCATCTGCGGGAACGGCAACTCGTTCGGCACCACGTGCGGGTTCGTTACGTGTTATGCCAACTTCTTCCCAACCTGCATCATCTACGTCTGTGGATAAGTCTGCGTCTGGTTCGAAACCAACAAGCACGACACAGCGTTTGTCCATTGGTAAATATTTGGGCGCATCGACAGCAACAACCGGATCAAGCAATGCTGGGTCGGCTGCTGCTACGGGCGATTGGCAAACCGCTATTAATAATGTAGAAAATAATTTAGATGGTCGTATTTCTGTATTAGAAGGAAAAGATTATATGACCGAACAAGAAGTTAATGCGGCGATTACGGCGGCTCAGTTAAGTGGTGGCGAAGTCGATTTAACTGCATATGAAACAGCATCCCAGGCCGAAGCAAAATATCAACCAAAGGGTGATTATTTAACAGAACACCAATCGTTGGCGGGTTATGAAACATCGGAACATGCATCTGCAACATATCAGCCAAAGGGTGACTATTTAACAGAACACCAATCATTGGCAGATTATGCAACGACATCTGCAGTGCAGGCGGCAATCGCAGCAGCACAGTTGGATGGCCAGGTTGACTTGTCTGCGTATGAAACAGCGTCTCAAGCCGAAGCGAAATATCAGCCAAAAGGTGACTATTTAACAGAACATCAATCATTGGCAGGTTATGAAACATCTGAACATGCATCTGCGACATATCAGCCAAAGGGTGATTACCTGACAGAACACCAGTCGTTGGCGGCATATGAAACATCTGCACATGCGGCAGAAACATATCAGCCAAAAGGTGATTATCTGACAGAACACCAGTCGTTGGCGGCATATGAAACATCTGCACATGCGGCAGAAACATATCAGCCAAAGGGTGATTACTTGACAGAACCCCAATCGTTGGCAGATTATGCAACAACATCTGCAATGCAGGCGGCAATCGCAGCTGCTCAGTTAGATGGCAGTGATGTTGATTTGTCAGCGTATGAAACATCAGCTCAGGCCGAAGCAAAATATCAGCCAAAGGGTGAC
>JAGCRE010000024.1 GCA_017964865.1 Alphaproteobacteria bacterium
CCAAAAGAAGTTGGTGGTGAGTTTAGGTGTTCGCGTAATCAGTTAACTTCGCTTGCCGATGCACCACAGAGAGTTGGTGGTGATTTTGATTGTTCGGATAATCGGTTAACATCGCTGAACGGTGCACCAGAAAAAGTCGGCGGAACTTTTGATTGTTCGGTTAATCAGTTAACATCGCTGAACGGTGCACCAAAAGAAGTCGGTGGATATTTTTTTTGTTTGCGTAATCAGTTAACATCGCTGAACGGTGCACCAGAAAAAGTCGGGGGTGATTTTGATTGTAAGTATAATCAGTTAACATCGCTGAACGGGGCACCAAAAGAAGTTGGTGGAAAATTTATATCCGACAGCCATGTAATAGATGGTGCATCGTTGAAAAAGTTGTTGTTTCAACTGGGAATTAAAAATGTTGAAAAACTGCACCCCGGTTTTCCAATTCAAAAAGAATCGCACGAAAATGATTAGTTTCCAATTATAGACATTTACCCTGGGATAGCATATATTGAACCATTGGCATAAGTTTCATTGCCGCACCAATTGCTAACGGTGCTGCAAGGCAAATGTCAGGAATAAATGTTTCTTTCTTAAAATCGCTAGGTTCGAACGGTCTGCGTTTGTTTGCAACTTTCTTAATTATCTCAAATGCTTCTACGACTGTGAGCCCCCCAGATTTGTTGCATTGAGGTTGTTGCTCTTTCTTTTGCTCGTTTGTTTCTGTTTTATTCTTTTTTTCCATAATATTTTCCTTTGTGTTATGCAGATTCTAGGGCGGCTGTCCCCAAAAGTCAATTTTTTTCGTGGATTTTTGTCCCGTATAATTTTGTTTGATATTGGGGTGGGGTGGTGGTATGATAAAGCTGTAAAAAGCCAAAAGGATAAATTATGTTATTACAAGGCAAAAAGATTTTAATTACCGGCGTTGCAAACGACTGGTCAATGGCGTGGGCAATCGCCCGGCGGGTGCATGATGCCGGGGCCGATGTTGCCATGCCATATGCGATGCCAAATCTGGAAAAGCGGGTTCGTCCGCTGGCGGAACAAATTGACGCAAAGTTTGTGACGGAATGCAATGTTCAAAACGATGAACAAATGGATGCTTTGTTTGCCGCAATCGAACGCGATTGGGGGCATATTGACGGCGTTCTGCACGCGATTGCATTTTCGGATAAAAACGAATTGACGGGTCGCTATGCCGACACAACACGCGAAAATTTCAAGAATACAATGGATATTTCCGTATATTCGCTGGTCGATTTGACGCGTCGGGCGGCAAAGTTGATGAAAAATGGCGGTTCGGTTGTCGCATTGACATACTATGGCGGGGAAAAATCCGTGCCAAATTACAATGTCATGGGTGTTGCAAAGTCTGCACTGGAAAGTTCGGTGCGGTATTTGGCGGCGGATTTGGGTCGCGATAATATTCGTGTAAATGCGATTTCCGCGGGACCGATTTTGACATTGGCGTCCAGCGGTGTTGGCGGTATGCGGGGTTTGTTGCGGTTGAACGCGGAACAAACACCATTGCGTCGTAATATGACATTGGATGATGTGTCCGGGGCGGCATTGTATTTATTCAGTGATTTGTCGTCTGGGGTAACCGGGGAAACCCACCACGTTGATTGTGGGTATAATTCAACCGGTATGATTCCAAACGAACTGAAAGAAATTTTGCTGAAAAATTTGGATAATTAGGCCTGGTTTGGCTGTTGAAATACAGAAATGCCCCACTGTGGGCATTTTCTTTTTTGATAATATTTGTTGACAAAATATATTTTATGTATAATGATTTGTCAAAAATAAAGGAACCAAAATATGAAAAACAAAGAAATTTTGGATAAAATACGGGCATTGTCTGTTGAAAAGTTCTATGCAGATTATACCGAAATTTCGGGGAACACACCAAACCCGAACAAATATGGCATTTATGATGTCCGCAATTCGTTTGTGGGTGAATTTATGCTGATGTATGTAGAAAAAGCGATTGTTGATACTGCTGTTCCATGCATAGATTTACGCATACCAAAAGATAATTTCAATGCGGTTGTGTTCAATTATCCTGATGCAACCGAAGAAGAACGTGCAACATTTAACGCGGCACGCAATTTTGTAAGCAAATTCAAATCAAGAAAATCAATGTCTGAATATTGGGAAACATTTGATAGATTCTATTACTTAATGTCGTCATTGGATGTTCGCCAGGCCGAAGAAGAACAACATAACAAGGCATGTGC
>JAGCRE010000025.1 GCA_017964865.1 Alphaproteobacteria bacterium
GAAATAGTGAGAATTCATAACAACACACGAGTATTTTGCCGGCATAATCAGGTTGTTATCGGGTAAACTGTCCACCTTTCTTTTGATGATAGAAATGTTGTACAGGTTAGTATGTGCCAATATGCAATAATCAACAAGTCCACCGTTTGCAACGTTATACAGTTTGCTTGTTTCTATACGATTTGCCCATGGATTTTTATGAAAATCATCCCGGATAAAGTCATACAGTAACAGGTCGTATTTGGTTTTTGCATCCAATGTGGCCTCATCTAACTGGGTTTTGGGGGGTGTTTTATTTGTTTTTTCGTTCATAACCGCACCCCAAACCCAATTTTTTTGCTGAATCCCGCTGATTTATGTAACGACAACAAATCATCAATCTTTTCAATAGTGAAATCTGTCGGGGTATCCATGCCATCATTTTTAAGCAACGCACGACGTAACATTGCGGTTATTTCGCGTTGTAATTCACGAACACCTTCTTCGGCAGTATAGTTTTGAATTATATGGCGAATTGCATCGTCCGATATGGTTATGTTTTCAAAAGCCCAGCCCGTATCATTTGCAGCACGTTTGATTAAATGTTCGCGTGCAATTTGAATTTTTTCATCGATTGTATATCCCGGAATTTCGATAATTTCCATACGGTCTTTTAATGCAGACGAAAAATTCAAACTGTTTGCGGTGGCAATGAACATAACATTAGACAGGTCAAAATCGACCTCCAAATAATGATCGCGGAAAGTTTTGTTCTGTTCGGGATCCAGTATTTCCAGTAATGCAGATTCTGGGTCACCCCGCCAATCGCGTCCCATTTTATCAATTTCATCCAAGACGATAACCGGATTGTTTGCCTTGCTGCGTTTTAATGCATCCATAATGCGACCCGTTTGGGCACCGATATATGTTTTACGATGTCCACGAAAGTGTGCTTCGTCCGAAATACCGCCCAATGATATGCGTTGGTATTTACGGCCCAATGCCGCAGCAATGGATTTTCCAAGCGATGTTTTACCAACGCCTGGTGCACCAACAAAGCATAAAATACTGCCACGATTACTGCCGGTCTTTTTCATAACGGCAATGTGTTCCAAAATGCGTTCTTTGACCGCGTCCATACCGGAATGTTCGCTGTCCAGAATAGTGCGAGCAGTTTTTAAATCAATCGGGGAATTGTCCGTTTTGTCCCATGGCATAGACAACAATTCTTCCAGATATGCCTTTAACAGGCCACCTTCGTTAGACATTGGCGACAATGTTTTCATACGACGCCATTCGGACATTGCTTTTTCTTTTGCGTCCAGTGGTAATGCCGATTTTGCAATACGACCACGCATATTTTCAGCATCCATTTCTTCACTGCCGTCGCCCATTTCTATTTGAATTGCACGCATTTTTTCCTGCAATATTGCTTCGCGACGACCTTTTTCCATTTGCTGGTTTATACGACGATTGATTGAATCTTCGATTTTCATCGTTTCTGCCATTAAATTGACCTGTTCCAGCAGAATAATTAATTTTTCACGCCACGTTGGTGCACACAAGATATTTATTGCAATATCTGTATCCAAATCTAACATCTGGACCACAGAATCAACAAATGCCGGCAATGGATAGTTTTGCACAACAGCACGCAATTTATCCATTTTGAATTTGCGTGTTGCAGACATAGATTGCAGGTTGTTCGCGATTTTATCACGCAGAGCAATTGTCTGTTCAAATTCACTGTCGTCCAAAATGTCAATCGGGGTTGTTTCGCCCATAAAGACACCATTTTCGATTGTTATGTTGGAAATACGCACAACCCCGGTTGTGCGAACAATCGCGTGTAATGACCCGTCTGGCATACGTAAAACCTGGGCAATTTCGCCAATTGTCCCGACATTATAAATGTCATCGGGTGCGGACGGATACGCCCAACTGTGCTGGGCGGTCAAAACAATAGGTTTGGCGTTACTGGCGGCGGCCTCGATACAGGCAACCGATGACGGATTGTCGATATAGATTGGCACCGTTAAACCCGGATTTACAACCAAATCACGAAAAGGCAATATGTATTCTTTCATAGTAATTATAATATAGAATATATTTTCTGTTTTTCAAGGTAATTAAAAAACCGCCCGATGGGGCGGTTTTCCATAAATCGTAACATTGATTAACGACGACGGAAACCACCGTTATTATGTTGCTGGGCATTGCTGCTGGAACGTTTTGATAAATAACGTGCTGCAATTAAAACCAACCATTCTAATGACAATCCGGCCAATCCAGCCATAATTTTTTCAACATCCATTGTCGCAAAAATAAATACCATTTGTGCGATAAACCCAATATACAAGATACCAAACATACCCGTAAAGAACACTTTTTTGACTTTTCCAAACATATCTTTTTCCTTTTTATTTATAAATTATTTGTTTGTCTTAAATGCTGGATTCTGGTGCCAGGTTCCAGCGGACCCCGCAAAAGCTTAAACGAATATGACTAACAATTGCCAGCCACATTCAACGCCATATTAGGCAGCCATTGCAAGGCGAACGTTGTCGTTCGCAGCGATTCTATCGCCATTCAGTTTTTATTTGGTCTTTAACGACACCACGTCGGATTCACCCAATTTGTCTTTCGTCATCTGTCGAATCTGTAACACCCCCGTATGTATTATTGGTGGAGGTGCCGGGTACCGCCCCCGTGTCCATAATGATTATTTCACAACGGATTCAGAATCATCATTGCTTAC
>JAGCRE010000026.1 GCA_017964865.1 Alphaproteobacteria bacterium
TATTTTTGCGTGTGATTTGCAAGTAATGAAACGAATTATCGCATTGTTTGTCGGGATGTTTGTGTGTATGCCATTGGCGTATGCGGCAAACGATTTGGCAAAAATTCAATCACAAATTCAACAGGCGGAAAAACAAAACCAAGAATTGTCGGTCCAGGTGGCAACGTCTGAACGTGATATTGCGTCAACCAAGAAAAAATTGGTGCGTGCCGCCGACCAGGTGAGTTCGCTGGAACAACAACGTGCAGAAATTGCAAAGAAAATTGCAGAATTGGATGAACATATTGACGGTCTTTCGCGGAATATTGAAAAAAATCGCGGGCGGATATCAGATGCCGCGGCATCGATATTATTTGTTGCGATGCATCCAAATTTTGATGCCGATGATATGCATGATTTCGTTTTGACTTCGTCGGTGTTGACTGGGGCGGCCGATGGTTTTGCCGATGAAATTGACAAGGCAACAAAACAAGTTGCCGAACTGGAACGTGTGCGTAATCAACGTGCGGTTGAAAAAGAAAAGTTAGACAGAACCGCAAAAAAATATGTGTCGGAACGAAATGAATTGGATAAATTGCTGCGGACACGTTCGGCACAAAACGAAAAGTTGAAAACGAAACAAGCAGATTTGCAGAAAAAATTACGTGAATTATCGGCACGTGCAAAAAGTATTTCGGAATTGTCGGCTGGGGTGGGGTCGTCTGAAATGTCGGCAGACGCACGTTTTTCACGTCGTAAATTAAATCTGCCTGTTCGTGGACGCGTGGTTGTGCGGTATGGTGAAAAAACGGCATTGGGGTTGAAGTCGGACGGTTGGCGAATTCGAACACGTGGTGACGCGTTGGTTATGGCACCGGCAGACGGTGTTGTGAAATTTGCGGACAGTTTCCGCGGATTTGGCCGCGTGATAATTATGTCACATAAAAATGGTTATAATACGGTTATGACAAACCTGGGGGCGATTGATGTTTTGCCAGACCAAGAAGTATTGGCGGGCGAACCGGTTGGCCGTATGAGTATTGATAAACAAGAAATGTATTTAGAGGTTCGTCGCGGCAATCAATCGGTTGATCCGGCACGAATTTTCCGCGACGACGAATAAATTATTTTGCAAATAAACGTTGTGTGTTCAGCATTGCAGCAAGTTGATTTCGCATAAATGCGACTTTTGATAAATTGTTTTGAACGCTTTTTTCGTTCTTTGGGTTTATACGCAAATCGTCAGATGCCCGGATAAAACGTTTAAGAGAAATCGCAAGCATTCTGTGTTTTTTGACCTCTCGCAAGATTTCGTTTTTGACCCCAGGAATTGCGTATAACGATTTGTTGTGCAGTTTTGCGTATGTTTCATATACAGGTCTGCAAATATCTAATTCAATGTGCAGTGGTGCAAAAATATCATGGTCAATTACATTATAATCTGAATCTGCAAAATCGATAAACGACAACAGACTTTGTTCTTCGTCATAGAAAACATTGCCAGAATTCAAATCGCCATGGGACATCGCACTGATTGTGGTATATTCAAATGAACATATCATATCACGAATGCGTCGAAGATATTCTTTTTCTTTTTTTGTAAAACCAAAGTCGTCCATTTTAAGTTCAATGAATTTATCCAGACGACTGATTTTTAATTCTGTGGATAAATTATAGTGTATCGGTTCGCCCACAGGTTTTAATTCGTTCATATCAACCAAAAAACTGCCAATACTGTTGCAGATTTTATATTGATGGGGTTTCGGTAATTTTTTATAACGTTCGGCGGTTAATGGTTCGCCTGGGGCACGTTCTTCCAGCACTTGGAATTCATCATCGTTAACATATATCATATTTGGAACGTTGTAAAATGGGTTGCCAACGGCACGAATATCATTGATAATTTGTTGTGTTTTGTGCTGTTTTTCAAGCCATTTTTTGCGTTCGGCTTCTGATTTATTTGGCAACGGACGTTTGATAACAAAACCATCGCCGTAATGCACAGCGTATGTTTCGTATCCATGATATTTCAAATTGCTTATAGCATCAGCCATTTTTTTGCCTTTACCTGCATATTATAGACAATAAATAGAATTTGTCAATTATATTTACAAAAAATAATTTGCGATATGGATTATTATGGTGTATCATTTAGTCTAAAAGTTTATAAAAGGAAAACAAGTATGTTCAA
>JAGCRE010000027.1 GCA_017964865.1 Alphaproteobacteria bacterium
GGTAGATATGTCACGCACTTTGTGCGTGTTCTTTTTTTTACCTGGATCCCGGGTCAAGCCCGGGATGACACCCAAGAGATAGAAACACTCTGATTTTCCGTTCGTTCCTATTCATGTTAGTGTGCCGGGGTGGTATAATATGACTGGCGGATAACAATTAAACACAATGGGGGAAAATATGAAAAAAATATCAATGTTAGCGATTGCATGTATGGCAACCATCAGTGGTGCAAATGCAGCAATGAATCAAAATGGAATGGGTGGCTTTTCCGGTGGCGAAGACGTTATTTTAACTGTTGAACAGGTCAAGGGTATGAATGATAATTCCAAGGTTTGGGTCGAAGGTGCAATCATTCAAAAAAATGGTGATGAAAAATATATGTTCCAAGATTCAACAGGAACAATCATGGTTGAAATTGATGACGATGCATGGCATGGACTGGTTATCGGCCCAACCGATACAGTTCGTATATTCGGCGAAGTTGACCATGGATTATTCAATACCGAAATAGATATAGATTATATTGAAAAACTGAATTAAAAAAATCGCCCAAACGGGCGATTTTTATTTGTTTGTTAATTGCAATTCAATACGACGGTTCTTTTGCAGGTCGGTTGTAGAATTACCTAATTCGACCGGATACATATCGCCAAATCCACTTGGTAACAAGCGACGTCTTGATACCCCAGCGTTGGCCAATTCGTCTGTTACCGCGGTTGCACGCAAGAACGATAATTGCATATTGTTGCGATATGCATGCGTTCCCGGAATAACCGGCTTTTTATCGGTATGACCATCAATACGAATAATCCAATCAATATCAGACGGAATTTTATGTTCAAAATCTTTTATAACGTTGGCAATCAAATGTAATTGGCGTTTGCCGTCCGGGGACAGTTTATATGAACCGCTGGCGAACAAAATATCACTTGATATAATAAAGCGGTCGCCATCTGCACGTAATGATGTGCGGTCGCCCAGTGCTTCTTTTATTGCACGATAGAATTCAGATTGGTATTGGGCAACTTTGTTCAATTCGGCAACTTTATCCGCCAACGCCTTGTTCAGGCGGTTCGACATTTCAAGATATTGTATTTCTTGGTTGCGTGACTTTTCGTCTGCCGCTTGCAATGCTTCCTGTAGCTTTGTAATTTGTTCGGCCAATTCTGCACGTTGTGCCGACATATCGTCTTGCAATTTGGCACGTTGCTGTTCCAATTCTGCGATTTGTTCCTTGGTAACCGTCGCCTGGTTTAATTGGGCGGTTAATTCATTCACCTGGGCCTCATACGCATTTATCAGGTCTTGGATACTTAAATCAGCCTCGTTCAATTCGTTGATAAGTTCGGCATTGTTGTTGATGAGTTCAGCGTTATCATTACTTAGGCTTTCTAATTCGTTGCGGGCGGCAATTAATAATTGTTTTGCCTGTTGTTCATCGGCACGCATTTGGTCAATGGTTAATGCCTGTTCGGCATTTGCTGCCTTTAATTCTGCAACAGTTTTTGCACCACTTTTTTTGTTAAACACACTGGTCGTGGTCCACAAA
>JAGCRE010000028.1 GCA_017964865.1 Alphaproteobacteria bacterium
CCTGTATTTACAACAAAAATAATGGGGGGAAACGAATCATGACACATGCAGAAGTATGGAGTGCCATAGAGCGGTTTGCATCGGCACATGGAATGTCTTGTTCGGGGTTGGCAAAGTGCAGCGGGCTGGACCCAACAACGTTTAATCGCAGTAAACGCTGGTCGCGTGAAGGGCAACCGCGATGGCCATCAACCAACAGTATTTCAAAAATTCTGGCATCAACAGGGGCGTCTATTCAAGATTTTGCCAAATATATCGATGTTCCGCCAACGGACAACAATGACCGATAGGTAAAACGCCACCTGGTACCCTCAGATGGCGTTTTTTATGGACAATGTAAAATATATACTTTACTCTGGATGTTATGTTAAGTGGTATTCGTGTATATTCCGCAGATCCAATTTGGCGTCGCATATTGAATGATTTGGGTGCGACGGTTCTGGACACCCCAAATGCCACCGATTTGAACTTTGATTCAATGAATATAGTAATGCCGGTATCACCGATACAATTAAAGGCGACATTGATTGCGGCAAACGATTCATATAATATTATTCGCAAAATTTTTGGCCCGTCGGTGCATTTGTCAGACCTGCACAGTCAAATTGTTGTGCATTTGTATAAATCGGGCGGTATGGACGTGGCAACATTAAAATCTGTATTGGGATACAGTGCCGATGCAGCAACGCATACGGTAGATACGGCGATATACCAACTACGGAAAATGTTTGGTCGTGAATTCATAATAAATGACAATGGGGTGTATCGAATTGGCAAATTATAAAGTTATTTCTTTCGATAAAATCCCCAGCACCCAAACATATGCAATGGATTTAATTGCAGACGGGCGTGGGGCGGATCATATTGCGGTATTGGCGGACGCTCAATCCGCAGGGCGGGGGCGGTATAAACGTACCTGGGTTTCGCATCATGGCAATTTGTATGTCAGTTTTATTTTCGCAAATGAAGAACGCGATGCTCGTCTGGCCTATTCGGTTGGGGTTGCAATTGCAGAAACTTTAATCGGCTTTGGAATAACGCCAACAATAAAATGGCCCAATGATATTTTAATTGATGGTAAAAAAGTATCTGGGACATTGATTGAATATTCTGGTCGATTCGTTGTTGTGGGAATTGGAATAAATATAAAAACAAACCCAACAGTTAACGCGACATATAAAACAACAAAATTGGATAATTATACAAATGTGACACGTGATGAATTGTTGAACAAACTGATGCGTAACCTGGATAAATGGCGTAATACAGATTTTCGTGATGTGCGTAATCGTTGGACCGATTTGGCGGTCGGGTTAAATCGCAAAGTAAAATATCGTGGCGAATTGGTGGAATTGATTGGTATAAATGAAAATGGTGCATTGATATTGCGTAATGGCCCAGATTATTTGCTGGTTTACGGCGATGAAATCACAATGGGCGATATTACATCTTGACTTTTATGCCAATTTGTGATATTATGTATGTCATCAAAGGAAGAAAATTTGCCCACACATTTGTGTGGTTTTTTTTATTGTCATTGGCCCGCGTTTCGCGGGCTTTTTTAATTACAACGGGGACAAGAATCAATGCAACTGAAAATCATACAAAATCCAGACGAATCACAAATTGCCACATATCGTGCGGCACGTGTGATATTCTCAGAAACATATCCAACAACATTGGCGTCTGTCGAAGCAATGGCATCAATGATAAAAATGTAATGGATAAATCTGGACAGCAACTTATTGATATTGTGTGTTATAAAAATATCTTTGATTCTTTA
>JAGCRE010000029.1 GCA_017964865.1 Alphaproteobacteria bacterium
CAACGTATGATGGTTATGCAACGACGATATCAAGCAATAGCACTGCGATTGCAACGTTGAACGGTGATGCAGAAACAGCAGGTTCGGTTGATTACAAGATTGCAAATGCAACAATCGCCCAAAGCCAAGTTTCTGGGTTAGATACCGCGTTGGCGGGCAAACAAGCTACGTTGACAGATGCCCAATTGGCGGCAGCGAATTCTGGTATCACTGCGGACAAGGTATCGGCGTATGACGGTTATGCAACGACGATATCAAGCAATACCAGTGCGATTGCAACGTTGAACGGTAATGCAGAAACAGAAGGTTCGGTTGAATACAAGATTGCAAGTGCATTGTCAACATCAGGCAGTGGTGGTGCAATATCTAATGCAATCGACGAAAAAATCACAGCAGCGGTTGCAGATAATGGTACAGTTACAAATGCCATTGCTGGTGCAACAACAATGGGTGCGACTGCGGGTAACAACTATGCGGCAGACACTACTGTGGTCCAGGCAATCGAAACGATTGACACCAATATTGGTAAAGTTCATGGCTTGATTGGACATGTTGGTGATAACGATGCGAATCCGTTGGAATTCCATGGTTCTGGTACAACTGCATCAACAAACGTTGTCAGTGGCGAATACAAGGGTAATTTGGCGGTTGGAACAACAATCGAAGACCACTTAGTATCACTGGATAACACGATTGGAACAATGTCTGCGTTGGATATGACAAACGGTGTGTTGGATAACACAATGTCTGTTGCCCAAAACTTGCAGAATCTGGACACGGCAATTGCAAATGTTCGTACATCGGCATTAGCAGACGCAAATGCATACACCGATCATCGTATCGAATCGTTAGACAAGAATTTGTCAGCGGGTGTCGCAGGTGCGGTCGCGTTGTCTTCGGTCGCGGTATCGGGTGTTGAACGTGGCGAAGTTTCGGTCGGTGCCGGATATGGTTACTTTAACGGTCAATCAGCGGCGGCCTTTGGTGCAGCGGTTGGTTTGTCAAACCGTTGGTCGGTCAATGCGGGTGCCGGTATATCTAATGCAGATGTATCGTTCCGTGCCGGTACAAACTATAAATTCAAATTGTTCTAAAGATAATTTGGTTTATGAAAAAAAATCGCCCACTTGGGCGATTTTTTTGTTATAATATATGCATGGCTAAACAAATTACACCACTTAATGATGAATTGGAAAATAATCCAGACAAAGATTATATTGCTGGTGAATATTCCACATTTGATCGTGAATTTTCGCGTGCAGCAAAAGAGCTGGAAAAAAAGTATAACGATATGGACAATTTCGCCAAAGATGTAAAAGACGAAGGCCTAAAAAAATTTACAGAAACTTTTGCCAAGAATATGAAACTTGAATATAAAAAGGCAATACAAAATTTAGTGGGTGAAAAGGCTTTGACACAAAGAAAAGTTGTTGTCGATTATTTCAGAACGTTGCGTATGAATATCATGAAAGCGGTGTTGAATAATGAAATCCTGTTAGATTACGCATTGCGATTCAAAGATCTTCATTATTTTGAAAAAGAGACATTCATAAAAATTTTAGACAGAATTTTATCTGATAATATGTATCATGTTAAACGTAGTCAAATTTTCTATTCTCCGGACGATACTAGCAGTGCCGCATATTTCTCGAAACGACATGGAAGGGGGGATGATGATGTTACATCTATTGGCCTTAGTAAACATGTCGAAACATTAGACGAGTGTATAAACAGTTTCGCACACGAGTTTTCGCATAAGATAGTAAGTGAAAATCCAAATATGTCGCCTTTTGGATCCCAGGCGGCATATATTGCAGATAAGTTTTATATATCCAGTAAAGAAGATAAAAAGGGATATACCTTTAATGCTGATGAATTGTTGGCATATGCAGTACAAACAGTCGTATCAACTGATTTTGAAAAAGATTTGCGTATGATTGTTGCACAACGTGAACAAATAAAAAATGCCGGTCGTCGGGCATAAGAAAACATAAATATTTTTAGATTATGCGGCTTGTTTCATACCATGCTTTACGTTGCGGATGTATTTACGCAATTCATCAATTGGAACCAATGTGCCGTCACGCTTTTCTGCCGACCAATAATCCCAACCATTAAAACTGACACAATTTTGGATACGGGCCGCCATAACGTGAATTGACGCCTTGCCATACAGGGTGTGCACCAATTGACCATCGTGTGAAATCATAACGCGGTCGCCACGTGGCCCAACCAATGTTTGTCCGGCATACAATAATCCCGCGTCAATAAGTTCCGTAAACGCAACACGTGGTTCGGCACGTTTGGGGGTTGAAACCTCTATATCGCCCAAATCAACCGCGGTTACATTTGCAACACGTTCACGTGCCGCAGAAACATAAGATTCATCGCGGTCGATACCAATAAAATTGCGGCCCAATTCAAGTGCAGCCGCAGCCGTTGTTCCCGAACCAATAAATGGATCCAAAATAATATCGCCTGGTTTTGTTGATGCCAATATTATACGACGCAACAAATCAAGAGGTTTTTGTGTGGTGTGCAAACTTTTACCATTTTCATCTTTGATACGTTCTTCGCCAAGACAGATGTTGATGTCCCAATTTGAACGCATTTGTTTGCCACCGTTCAATTTTTTCATTGTTTCATAATTAAATGTGTATTTTCCGGTCTTTCGTGGGGTTGCCCAAATCAACGTTTCATGTGCATTTGTAAAACGCGTTCCGCGGAAATTTGGCATTGGATTCGTTTTTACCCAAATAATGTCGTTCAATATCCAAAAACCTAAATCTTGCATAATTGCACCAATGCGGAAAATGTTATGATAACTGCCAATTGTCCAGAATGAGCCATCTGGTTTCAAAACACGTTTACATTCGGCAATCCATTTGCGTGTGAATTCATCATATTCGGCCGAACTTTCAAACGAATCCCATGAATCGCGAACCGCACGTGCCGCAGTTTGGTCTTCGGGTCGATAAAGTGTTTTTGAACCCAATTGTAAATTATATGGGGAATCTGCAAATATTGCATCAACAGACGCGTCTGGAATGCCGCGCATAACGTCAATGCAGTCACCTGCTAAAATTTTATTCAGGTATTTGTCCATTTCTCCCCTAAGACTCCAATACGTATATTTTATCATATTTCGGGGTAATTAAAAAGCGGGAGTCAAGAGAACAAAGTGAAATAAATGTCTTGATTTTTATAAAAAATGCATTTTTTGGGTGGGTAATTTTTATAAATTATACTTGCGTGTGGTGGTTTTGATTGCTACTGTTATATAATCATGAGATGCCCATATTGTAATTCCAGTGACAGTCGTGTCGCAGATTCACGTCCGGATATCGAAGACGCGGTTATTCGTCGTCGTCGTGTTTGTAACCAGTGCGGGGCAAAATTTACCACCGTTGAACGTGTCCAAATGCGTGATTTGACTGTGCGTAAGAACAGCGGAAAGCTGGAACCGTTCGATCGTGAAAAATTGGCACGCAGTATTAAACTGGCATGTCGTAATCGTGATGTGGGTGACGATCAAATTGAAAAGTTGGTAACATCGATTCATCGTCGTATTGAAACAGAAACTGCGGACGATATTGTCCCCAGCAGTATGGTTGGACAGATGGTTTCTGATTCTTTGCTGAACCTGGACCCGATTGCATTTGTGCGATTTGTGTCGGTATACAGAAAGTTTTCAAAAATATCAGACTTTAAGAAAATTATTGACCAAATACCAGAGGATGATGAGGGGGCGGTGGTCTGTAAATTACCAAAGACTTCGCTGTTTTGATATGAAGAAATTCATTGCAATTTTTGTTGCAATTTTTTTGCCAGCGTTTGCGTTTGCGTCCAGTTTGCCGGACGTGTTGGCGGATGTGGACGCCAGTCTTTATACCCAAATTTTTGTCTTGCAGGAAAATGAACAAATTGAACCAGCAATAAAATTACAGAAACTGTTGGAAGATGGTTTATTGATAAACGAAGTGTTGTTACAACGCTATACGTCCAAGACATATCATACCAAGGGCCAAGAGGTCATTAATTGGATGAATAAATACTATGATATGCCGGGTGCGGAACGTATGACGAAATTGGCGAATATAAAAAAGGTGACTGTGCGTAAACCCCAGTTGCCAAGCCCAATCGCAGGCAGCGAATCGATTGAAACAGCCCAATCTGAAACGTGGACGGCAAAACAGTATTCGGGAAATATTGATACAAAAATAAATCAATTCAAAAAAGCGATTCGCAGTGGCAGTACAAAGACTGCACGCCAAATTTTGGAAGACAGTTCGTTCAAACGTAAATTAACCGAATCGGACTATGGACGATTGGCGGGACGATTGGCATATATTTACTATACAAACGGTGAATTTGAATTGGCGAAAAAGTGGGGATTTGTTTCGTCGGATGCAAAATCTGAATATGGTTTGTGGACAATGGGGTTGTTGTATTTCAAAGAAGAAAAGTATAAAGAAAGTGAAAAATACTTTTCACGTATTCTTGATTTGCACCAGATAAATAATGCCCGCAAGACCGAGGCTGCATTTTGGGCGGGACGTGCCGCCGATGCGTTGGGTGAACGTTCGGCTGCGAAACAATACTGGAAAATTGGTGCGGCACATCCAATGGCGTTTTATGGTGCTTTGTCGGCGACAATGTTGGGTGATACACCGGAATATGAATTCTTTGAACAAGATTGCACCGACGAAGATATTGACGAATTGCGTGGTTTGAAATATGGCAAAATAGCACTGGCACTGATTCAGGTTGGTAAAAAAGATCGGGCGGAACAATACCTGAAATACCTTATCACTTCGCGGGCGTCCGACCGAACATTACACGCGGTTAATTCGGTTGCAACGGCATATGGGTTGCCACGTGTATCAATCCAGGCATCCAGTGTTATTCGCGACCGCGGTATTTTGGAAATTGATGACGACATTATCTATTCGGCACAATATCCGTTGCCCGATTGGGAACCGATGGGTGGCTGGTCCATTGACAGGGCATTATTGTTGGCAATTACTAAACAGGAAAGTGGATTCAAAGCATCGGCAAAATCGGGGGCAGGGGCAAATGGTTTAATGCAAATTATGCCCAGCACTGCAAAGCGTGTCGCACGTCGTAACAATGTTAAAATGGATGATATTGATATGTCCAAACCAGAGCATAATATGTTTCTGGGGCAACAATATATTGTCGATTTGCTGGCACACCCAAATATACAAAATAACATTATAAAAATGCTGGTGGCATATAATGCGGGGATGGGGAACCTGGTCAAATATCAAAAGACGTTTAATACCAAAGACCCATTATTGTATATCGAAAGTTTCCCAGCATATGAAACACGCAATTATATTAAACGGGTGATGTCTAATTTGTGGCTGTATCGGGCAAAGTTAAATCAGCCGTTAACATCAATGGAAGATTTGGCAGGGGGACAATGGCCGCTGTATAACAGCGAAGATGAATATGTGCAAAACCGCCTGTCGATATAATGAAAATAAACCCAGATTTTTCGTTGGAATTAGCACATGGGGGCATAATTGCCGGTGTTGATGAGGCCGGTCGTGGACCATTGTGTGGACCTGTTGTTGCGGCGGCGGTTGTATTTCCGCGTTTTGATATTGATATCCCGGTTGTTATTCGCGATTCAAAACAACTAAGTCCGCGGAGCCGTGCGTTGGCATATGATTGGATTGTTGCAAATACGACGTGGGCGGTTGGTTCGTGCAGTCCATCGGAAATCGACGAATTAAACATTTTATGGGCGTCAATGCGGGCAATGGAACGTGCAGTGGCGGGTTTGTCGGTTGTCCCGGAATTCTGTTTAATTGACGGTAACCGCGTGCCAAAGAATTTAACAGGCGAATCGGTGGTGCGTGGGGACGCGAAATCTTTATCGATTGCGGCGGCGTCCATTATTGCCAAAGAAACGCGTGATAAAATTATGCATGATTTGGCATTAAAATACCCACAATATGACTGGGATAAAAATGCGGGATATCCAACAAAATCACATTTACAGGCAATCGAAAAATATGGTATAAATGAACATTATAGAAAGAGTTATGGCCCGGTAAAAGAAAGGATAAAAAATGAAACTTCGCACGATTGATAATTTGGATGTTCGGGGTAAATATGTTTTGCTGCGTGATGATTTTAATGTGCAAATTGTTGACGGTAAAATAACCGATGCTTTTCGAATCGAACAAAGTATGCCAACGATAAACGCATTGAAAAACGCGGGTGCACGAATCGCAATTGTTGCACACCTGGGGCGGCCAAAGGGAACGCGGAATATGGATTATTCGCTGACCCCGGTTGCGAAATATATGAATGTGCCGTTGATTAATGATTGCTTAAATAAAGATTTTTTATCCAGTATGAAAGATGGTGATGTTGTGTTGCTGGAAAATGTTCGTTTCTATGGTGGCGAAGAAGAAAACGATTCGAATTTTGCTAAAAAGTTGGCAGATGGTTTTGATGTATTTGTTAACGATGCATTTGCGGTGTCGCATCGTGCACACGCATCAACGGTTGGTGTTACAGAATTTTTACCATCATACGCTGGAAAATTATTAGCATCAGAAATTGAACATTTAAGTTCGGTTATGGAAAATCCAAAACGTCCGTTGGTGGCAATTGTTGCGGGTTCCAAAGTATCGACGAAAATTGGTGTATTAAAGGCGTTGTCACGATTGGCGGATAAATTGATTATTGGGGGGGCGTTGGGGACAACATTTAATTATGCCAATGGGGCCCGGGTTGGAAATTCGCTTTATGAAGCAGACCAGGTCGACACCGCGTTGGAAATTATGAAATACGGTCGCGATAATAATTGCGAGATTTTAATACCACTGGACAAGGGTGTTGGCGATTCGTTTTCGCCAGATGCAAAACGTGTGGATAAAACGTTTGATGAAATCGAACCCGATGACGTGATTCTTGATGCGGGTGCATTGACAACGGCACGCGATGTTGATGTGATTAAATCTGCATCAACGGTTATTTGGAACGGAACGGTCGGTATGGCGGAATGGATGCCGACATGGTCGGTTGGGTCGTTCGCATTGGCACGTGCGATTGCCGAAGAAACCCGGGGCGGAAAATTGGAAAGTATTGTTGGTGGTGGTGATACGGTCGCCGCATTACAGGCATGTGGGGTCAAAGATGATATTTCATACGTGTCCACCGGGGGTGGGGCGTTTTTGGAATTTATTGAGGGTCGCACATTACCGGGAATCGCGGTTTTGGAACAAAAATAAACACTTGTGTTGATTTTTGTTTTATTGCTAGACTTGTTATGTGAACTTAAGACAAAAGGGAGAGAGTTTATGAAAAAATATATTTCTGTTTTGGGCATTTTGGCGGTTGTTACAACTGCGTCTTTTGCCGAAGAAGAATCGGTGATGTTAGATTTAGATACTGTTGTTGAAGAAGTCGCTGCCGAACCAGTCGAAGCAATCGCAGAACCAGTTGAAGAAGTGGTCGTTGAAGAAGTCGCTGCAGAGGTTACAGAACCAGTGGCGGAACCTGTTGTGGAACCTGGGGTTGAAGAAAGTGTCCAGGAACCAGAACCAACAAATGATAATGCAGAACGCCCGACACATCTGGAAGGTGATGCGGATTATGTTACCTTTATGCACCAATACGAAGATGGCATTAATGCCCCAGTTGTTATAGCAACAGGCGAACATGGTGATTTCTTGACATATATCAGCGAATCAGAAGAATTGTTGGCTATGTATAATAACCGCGACAAAACAGCAATGTTTTTGTCGGTTGAAAACCCAGCACAATATATTCAACCGGGAAAATGTCTGGTAAATACAATACCTTATAATACAATACAAGAACAAGGGTTGACATTGGGCGATTGTTATTTGCGTTTGTTCTGTGGCAGTGAAATGCATTACGATGGGTTTTATGCGATTGAATTATGCGGTAAAAAGGTTCAAGACTAAAAACAGCATAACAATATAAAAACACGTGGTTTTTTAGCCACGTGTTTCTTTTATGTCTTGTTTTTTTGATATTTAATCCTATATATATGCATATGAAAATTCGCGAATCGGGTTTTTATGTGATATAATACGTTAATGTTAACATAGAGGTTTTGGTATGTCATTGATACCTATGGTTATCGAAGAATCACCACGTGGTGAACGGTCGTTTGACATTTATTCACGTTTGTTGCGGGACCGTATCGTTATGGTCGGTGGTGAAATTGAACCAAATATGGCAAACAGTATTGTTGCCCAATTATTGTTCTTGGAATCGGAAAATCCAAATGCAGATATTTCCATGTATATTAATTCACCGGGCGGTGATGTGTCCGCGGGGTGGGCGATTATGGATACAATGCAATACATCAAATCACCAGTTTCAACAATCGGTATGGGGTTGGTCGCGTCAATGGCGTCTGTGCTGTTGGCTGCGGGTGAAAAGGGTAAACGTTTTGCGTTGCCGAATACGGAAATTATGATTCATCAACCATTGTCGGGGGTCAAAGGCCAGGTTACCGATATGGAAATTGAATTACAGGAATCTGTTCGTGTAAAGAAAGCTTTGATTAAACAGATGTCTGAATTTACCGGTCGCAAAGAAAAAGAATTGTTCGATGCGATGGAACGTAATAATTGGATGACGCCAGATAAAGCCAAAGAATTTGGCTTAATCGATAATGTTCTGGCAAGAAAATAATTTTATTCGTAGGGGATTTTGGGATGAGTGGCGATAAAACAAAAGATATGAACACAACTGCGGATAATCAGCAATTTTGCAGTTTCTGTGGCAAAGCCGTATATGAAGTAAAAAAGTTGGTCAGTGGCCGTGGGGTTTGCATTTGCGATGAATGTATTGCGTTGTGCAACGACATTATGACCGATGAACGCGTTGAAGAAATTCATAAAGATGCGGCAAAATTACCGACACCACACCAAATATATGATTTCTTGAACGAATATATTATCGGCCAAGACGATGCAAAACGTGCGTTGTCGGTTGCGGTATATAACCACTATAAACGGCACAGTGTTTCTGTATCGACCAAGGTTGAAATTCAAAAATCTAATGTTTTGTTGATTGGATCAACGGGAACTGGAAAAACATTATTTGCACAAACATTGGCACGTATTTTAGACGTTCCTTTTGCAATTGCAGACGCAACCACATTGACCGAAGCCGGATATGTTGGTGATGATGTGGAAAGTGTTTTAACCCGTTTGTTACAAAATGCGAATTTTGATGTTGAACGTGCACAACGTGGAATTATCTATATCGACGAAATCGATAAAATTTCACGTAAATCGGAAAACCCGTCATTAACACGCGATGTTTCCGGTGAAGGTGTGCAACAGGCATTGTTGAAATTGGTCGAAGGAACCGTTGCAAATGTGCCGGCCGGTGGGGCGGGGCGTAAGCATCCAGGCGAAGCAACTGTCCAGGTTGATACCAGCAAGATTCTGTTTATCTGTGGCGGGGCGTTTGATGGATTAAACAAAATAATTGCCAATCGCACCAATGAACGTCGTGGAATTGGATTTGGTGCGGCCGTCGAATCAAAAGAGGCACGTGAATCTAAAAACTATTTACACGATGTGCAACCATCAGATTTGGTAAAGTTTGGAATTATTCCAGAATTGGTTGGACGTTTGCCGGTTATTACAACATTGCAAGATTTGGACGAAAATGCATTGGTTGAAATTTTGACTAAACCAAAGAATGCGATTGTAAAACAGTTTGTTGCAATGATGGAAATGGACGGTGTGAAATTAAACATCAAAGACGATGCGTTGCGTGAAATTGCCAAA
The DNA here is from genome assembly GCA_017964865.1 of Alphaproteobacteria bacterium. Next base: position 9,819 of record JAGCRE010000029.1, read on the forward strand.
ATGGCGGTGGAACGCAAGACAGGTGCACGTGGTTTGCGTGGAATTTTAGAAAAGGTTTTATTGGGACCAATGTTTGATGCACCAGACAAAGAAGGATTAAAAGAAATCGTTATTGATAAAAATGTGATTGCTGGGAAAAAGGCACCGGTTGAAATATTTGCTGATGCGAAAAAGGCAGCA
>JAGCRE010000030.1 GCA_017964865.1 Alphaproteobacteria bacterium
ACTTATTTCAAACCATACGGGGCCAAGATTTTCGCCTGACCGACCATGTTCTCGTTCAAATACTGTGGTTTCGAACCCGCGTTATTCGCACGTTTCGATTTATGACGCAGTAATTTTTTATGAGCATTTCTGGCAACGCGAATTTTACCCGTTGCAGTCATAGATGCGCGCTTTTTCAAGTACGACTTTGTCTTTAATTTTGGCATTTTAACCTCTTTTTTTATTGTCCTGGTGGCTGCCATTTGCCACTTTGGATCTGTTAAATGATTCATATTTTGACATAATAAAACGAAAAATCAAGTTTTTATTGAATGTTCGTTTTTTAGTGTTTAAAGTGTTACCGATGATACAAAAATCGACATCTTCCAAAATACTGACTTTGGTAAAATCTGCGGCGGCGGCACTGCTGTTGCCAGTTATGTTCATATATGTGATGATTGCAAAGCCAGATTACAAGATTATGAACGGTTTGGCCCATATTGTATTACCCGTCGCCAATGTTGTTGGTGATGTTATAACGTGGCCAATTCGGGTTGTGGGCGATATGTTTGATAACCTGCACGAATTGGCAACATTGCGAACGGAAAATGCCGAATTACGGGTGCGATTGGACGACGCATTGTCACACCAGAATAAGTGCCAGGTGGCATTGGCCGAAAATGATTCTTTGCGGCACCAAATGAACATTGTTCACAAAATACCACAACGAACCGTTATTGCCGATGTAATCCATGAAAATCGGGCATTACACCATAATACATTTTTAATAAATCGTGGAAAAAATGATGGCGTTGATGTTGGTATGGTTGTTGTATCGCCATCAAATCAATTTGCCGGTATGATTATTGATGCAGGTGATAACTTTGCACGCGTTCGTTCGGTTACAGATTCCGACACAAACATTGCCGTTAATGTTGCCGGGTATGAGGTTTATGGGTTTTTATCTGGCAATGCGTCACGTTCACCAACAATTGGTTTGTTCAGCGACCCACAATTTAAATCTGCACCGGGATTATCACTGGTTACCAGCAATATCAGCGGTGTTTTACCAGGTGGCATATTTGTTGGCACAACCAAAAAGAATTCATATGTTGACGTTTTACAACCACGAACATTATCGCGTGTAATCGTATTACAATTTGATGTTGCCCCAGAATACAGAAGATGAAACAAGATATTATAAAATTTTTACGAAATATTTTCCCGTTTTTATCGGTTGTGTTTTTGTGGCGTCTTTCTGTTTCTTTTTGGAATCCGGGTGGAATTCTGGCCATTATTCCAATATTCTTTTGCACATTTATTCGTCCAACACCATGGTTTATGCCGTTTGGATTAGTATTTTGTTTTTTGATTGATTATAATCTGGCAACACTTTGTTATTGGACGGCAATTTATTGTCTATGCTATGCATTAAACGGATTTCAAAGTTTTATTGACTTTGAACATCGCGATTTTAATTCTATTGATATGTTTATGGTATATATTGGAATTGGACTTGTGGTATCAGAAATAACACATATAAACTGGACAACACTTGGACGGATGATTTGGACGTTTATATGGACGGTCACATTATATATGCCAATAACAAGACTGATTGAACGGGTGCATAATGATAGATAAAGAAGTTGCACATCTTTTTGATCGACGCAGTGCCCTGTTTTTAACCGGGGGTGCGGTTTTGACATCTGTGTTGGTATTACGTATGTTGCAAATGCAGGTTTTTAACTATCGCGACTATCTTAAAAAAAGCGAAAATAATTCTTTCCGTATTCAAATAAATATGCCACCACGTGGAAAAATTTTATCAAATGATGGTTCACCAATATCACGCGATACGCCGATTTACCGCATATACATCGTTCCCGAAGAGGCTGAAAACGTTGATGCATTAATTGATACGGTGGCGATTGAATTAAATTTAACCGAAAAAAGAATTAAAAAAATTCGTGAAAAAATCGCAAAACAACCAAAGTTTCAACCGGTATTGGTCAGCCAAAATACCGATTGGAATACACTTGCAAAAATCCAGGCAAAAAATTTACCGGGCCTGCGTGTAGCAAGTGGTTATTCCCGTATCTATGAAATGGGTCCCGCGGGGGCACAATTCTTTGGATATGTTGGTGAACCTGCAAAACCGATTGCGGCCGCACCGTTTTATACAACTGGAATTACCGGTTTGGAAAAAAGATATAACAATGATTTGGCGGGAATACCAGGCCAAACGGTTATGATAACAAATGCGGTTGGGCGTGTAACTGGCGAAGATAAATCACAATTTGTTGATGCAACACCCGGACAAAACATCCAAACAACAATTAATAAAAATGCACAACGTGTAATGTATGATGCATTAACAACACATCGTTCGGGTTGTGGTATTGCGATGAATGCTGAAACAGGGGACATTTTGGCAATGGTTTCCACCCCCAGTTTTGATCCAAATATGTTTACTGGCGATGATGGCGAAGAATATATTGCATCACTGCGTAACGACATTGCAAAACCATTTATGAACAAGGCGGTTGAAGGTTTATACCCCCCGGGTTCAACATTTAAAATCGTTGTTGCATTGGCGGCACTGGAATCGGGTGCAATTACACCGAACAAACATATATTCTGTCCGGGACATTGGGACTATGGTGATCGGCGATACCATTGTTGGGAACATAAGGGACATGGATACGTCAATATGGTTTTGGCGTTGAAACATTCGTGCGATATTTATTTTTATCAACTGGCCCTTAAAATTGGTATCGATGCGATAAAGCGTATGGCTGTAAAACTGGGGTTCACAGAAAAATATATGGGTGATATTATTGCACGTGAAATGCCCGGTGTTATTCCAGACAGAAAATGGAAGGAAAAAAATGTTGGGTCGCCTTGGGTGAACGGCGATACGGTTATTTCTGGTATCGGCCAGGGATTTATTTTAACAAATTGTCTGCAACTGGCAACTATGCTGGCCCGCGTTACGACAAATCGTGTGGTAAAACCACGATTGATAATGTCGGACGATGCACCAAATTTCCCAGATTTAAATTTAAATGAACAAAATATAAAAACCGTTCTAACCGGTCTGGAAGAGGTTACAAAACCCGGCGGCACCGCATCAGGCAGTGCAATAAATGTGAACAAAATGCGTATGGGCGGAAAGACCGGCACATCCCAGGTTCGCAGCATATCCAAGGCTGAACGTAAAAAAGGTGTTTTAACCAACGAACAATTAAAATGGAATATGCGTAACCATGGACTGTTTGTAGGCTATGCACCAACAACAAAACCAAAATATGTTGTATGTGTTATAACCGAACATTCGGGCGGGTCAAGCCCGGCCGCAAAAACAGCGGCGGCGGTTATGCGTGAATTACTAAAGACGGGGGCATAAATGCAAGTGCAACAAACACGTGTTTCAAATGCAAATATGATGCGTATGTCTGAAAAGATGTCCCGTTTTTCGTGGGCATTATTTGCCCCTATGTGCATTGTTTTGGCCATTTCCATTGTTGTGTTATATTCGGCGGGTCATGGTTCGTGGCAACCATTTGCATTATCGCAACTGATAAAAATTATGGTTGGATTGGTTGTCTTTTTCTTTGCCGCGTTTTCCAATATAAAAACGTGGATAAAGTCCGCATACGCAATTTATGCCATTGCATTAATTATGATTATACTTGTTACATTTGTCGGGCACAGTGGTATGGGTGCACAGCGTTGGCTGAACCTGGGGTTTATTCACATACAGCCATCTGAATTTATAAAAATAGCATTTGTTATGGCTTTGGCACGATACTTTGCATGGATGAATTCGACCGAATTAACCCAGATAAAAAATTACATTATGCCGATATTTTTATTACTGGTGCCATTCGGTTTGATTGCCGCCCAACCCGATTTAGGAACTGCGTTATCTTTGGGGCTGATTACTGTTGGAATATTTTATATTGTTGGTGCACCGAAAAAATGGTTTTTAATTGCAATTATTTTGGGTATTTTGGCCGCCCCAGCCATATGGTTCGGCGGTATGCATGATTACCAGTGTAATCGTATTATAACATTTGTGAATCCGGATTTTGATTCACGTGGCGTTGGTTACCAAATAACCCAGGCCAAAATTGCCTTTGGCAGTGGTGGTATTATTGGCAAGGGTTATATGCAGGGTTCCCAATCACAACAATCGTTTTTGCCCGAAAAACAGACAGACTTTATATACACTATGCTGGGTGAAGAATTTGGGTTTATTGGGGCATTTTTCCTGATACTGGTATACAGCTGGATTGTTATTGTTCTGTTCTGGTGTGCGAAAACATGCCGAAATAGGTTCGGCCAATTAATGTGTTTTGGTTTTATGTTGAACTTTTTCATTTATTACTTTATAAATATCTCTATGGTTTTGGGGCTGATGCCGACTGTGGGTGTGCCGTTAACATTAATGTCTTTTGGTGGCAGCAGCTTGCTTTCCCTTATGTTTGGGTTCGGTCTTGCCCAGAACGCACATATTCATAAAGACCAACAGTTATCTGCCAAAGGAAGTTAAAATATGAATTTAATGATTGTTGAATCACCATCAAAAGCAAAAACGATAGAAAAGTATTTGGGTTCTGGTTGGCGGGTTATTGCGTCTGTTGGCCACGTTCGTGACCTGGTTCCCGAAAACGGCAGTGTTGATACCGAACACGATTTTCAAATGCGGTGGCAAATTATGCCGGGTAAAGAAAAACAGATAAAACTTATTACCGACGAATTAAAGAAGGCAGACAGCATATATCTTGCATCCGATCCTGACCGCGAAGGGGAAGCGATTGCATGGCATATTTTAGATATATTAACGTCTAAACGGTTATTGGCGAATAAACATGTATATCGTGTGGCGTTCCATGAAATCACAAAGAAAGCGGTGCAAAGTGCAATCGAAAACCCGCGTGCAATTGATAAAAACCTGGTTGATGCATATTTGGTTCGACGTGCACTGGACTATTTAATTGGTTTTGGAATATCACCGTTGTTATGGCGGCGAAATCTTGGTAAATCGGCCGGTCGTGTGCAAAGCGTTGCTGTGAAATTGGTTGTTGATCGTGAACGTGAAATTGAAGCGTTCAAGCCGGTCGAATATTGGTCGGTTGATGCAATGTGCAACAAGGGTGGTGCAACATTTAAATCAGCCCTTGCTAAATTTGATGGTAAAAAAATTGATAAAATGACCATTGAAAACAAAAAAATGGTTGATGATGTTTTATCTAAAATTGGAACACCAACGATTAATGCAAAAGTTATCAATATTGAACGCAAGAAAACAACGCGTCATTCTGCGGCACCATTTACCACCAGCACATTACAACAGGAAGCCGCCCGTAAATTATTCTTTTCATCACGTCGCACGATGTCTGCTGCACAGAAGTTGTACGAGGCTGGTTTAATTACATATATGCGAACAGACGCAACAAACCTGTCGGTGGATGCAGTAAACGAAATTCGTGGATATATTGGTGAAACATATGGCGATAAATTTGTGCCGAAAACACCAAATGTGTATGTAACAAAATCTAAAAACGCCCAGGAAGCACACGAAGCAATTCGTCCAACCCATTTTGATAATGATACCAAACAATTATCCGGGGACGAGGCAAAATTATACGATTTAATTTGGAAGCGAACAATTCCATGCCAAATGACAAATGCCGAATTTGATTCTGTTACCGCAGACATTGAAACAGAAAACAAGGTGGCTATTTTCCATGCGGTTGGAACAACACGCACGTTTGACGGTTTTATGCGGGTATATATCGAAGACACCGACGACGAAGAATCAAATGGCGAAACAAAATTGCCAGCAATGAATATCGGTGACAATATTGATGTTGTTGAATTGTTACACGAACAACACTTTACCCAACCCCCAGCAAGATATACCGAAGCATCACTGGTTAAAAAATTGGAAGAATTGGGTATTGGTCGTCCATCAACATATGCAACCATTATGTCAACGATTGTTGACCGCGAATATGTTGAACAAGACAAACAACACCGTTTTCATCCAACATCTGGTGGCTGGGTTATTTCATCATATTTGGATAAATATTTTAATGAATTGGTCGATGTGAACTTTACCGCAAAAACAGAAGATACATTGGATGATGTATCAAACGGCAATATGGACAAATTGACCGCATTGAATGATTTCTGGACACCAACAAAAAATATGATTGATGGTGCACGCGATATTAAAACAACTGAAATTATTGAACAAATAAATTCATTTATGCATGACCATTTGTTTAATAATGGTGAAAGTGATAAATGTCCGCTGTGCGGTGGAAAACTGGGCATAAAACTTTCTAAATTTGGTGCGTTTGTTGGTTGTGAAAATTATCCAAAATGTAATTACACGCAAAGATTATCAAATAAAGAAACACCAACAAAAACAGATGAGACTGAAAATAAAAAACCACAACCCACAAACGTTGATTTGGGTGATGGTATTTCGTTCCGGGTTGGTAAATTTGGTCCATATGTAACAGATGGCAAGAAAAACGTTTCTGCAAAAAAATATACGGCTGAAACAATGACGCTGGATATTGCACGCGAATTATTATCGGGTGTTGTAAAAAAGGCCGAACCAGAAAAATTAGGTAAAAATCCAACAACAAACGCTGAAATTTATTATTATCCAACCGGACGATATGGTGCATATATATCATCAAATGGTGTTAATGTTTCGGTAAATGAAAAACCCGATTTAGAAACAGCAATTGATTTAATAAACAACAAGAAACCCAGTGCAAAGAAGTTTTTTCGACGTAGAAAATGAATCGACCATTTAACAATTTTACCGATGAATTAAGACAACGTTTATCAATTGTTGATGTTATTTCACGTCGTGTTCCCTTGGTAAAAAAAGGTCAAAACTTTTGGGGATGTTGTCCATTTCATAATGAAAAAACACCATCTTTTTCGGTAACCGAAGATAAAGGTTTTTACCACTGTTTCGGGTGCGGGGAACACGGTGATATTATATCGTTCACAATGAAATCTGAAAATGTCGATTTCAAGACGGCTATACGCGAATTGGCAGATATGGCAGGCCTTAAAATGCCGGACTATAAACCACGTGATGCTGCGGAAATTGCACGTGAAGAATCATATGTAAAAATTACCGATGATACCGCAACACTTTTCCAAAAAAAGTTATTCGAAGACGTTGGAAAACACGCATTAGAATATATTAAAAAACGTGGCTTTACCGATGACATGTTAAAAAAATATCGCATTGGATATGCCCCAAAAAATAATATCATTTCTGGAACCTTTACAAATGTAAAACAAGATATGTTAATTTCCACCGGATTGGTGCGACGCGGTGAATATGGGTTATACGATTTCTTTCGTGATAAATTGATGTTTCCAATATTCAATGCACATGGGCAAATTGTTGCTTTTTCTGGACGCTCGCTGGACGGCAGTGAACCAAAATACATAAACACAACCGACACCGAATTATTTCATAAACGGCAAACTATTTTTGGATTTAATTTCGCACGCGAATCAATTCATCGTGCAAACCGTTCTATTGTGGTTGAGGGGCAAATAGACGCAATTCAAATGCAGTGTCATGGTTTTCCAGAAACAGTTGCACCATTGGGCACCGCATTAACCGAAAACCATATTGCAATTTTATGCAAGGCAAATCGTAACATCACATTTTGTTTTGATGGTGATACGGCTGGTCAAAAGGCAGCGGTGCGTGCATGCGGTATTGTTCTGCCATTTTTACGTGATAATTCCGATGTACGTTTTGCGTTTGTAACTGGCGGCAAAGACCCAGATGAAGTATTAAAGACCGGTGGTGTGGACGCCATGAAAAAAATTATTGATTCATCGGTTGGTATAATTGATTTTCTGTGGAACACAACAAACAATAACTATCTGGTGTCCACACCTGGCGGACGGTCCCAAGCTGAAAAATATCTTAAAAGCCAGATTGAAAAAATTGTGGATACGGACTTTCGTCGTGAAATTGAAAACGAATATGATTCACGCAAATTTAATCAATGGCATAAATGGTCAAAAAAGAAAGATGATTTACCCCAGATTGAATTACCAAGTGTTGATGAAATAACAAAAAATACACTTGTATATATTGTAAATCGCTTTCCATCGATTGTTGAACAATATGGTGAATTTTTATCAACACTAAATATCGATTTTGATGCACCAGTTGTTGCCGAATTAAATTTTGATTTAAAGTCCGCAGAAAAATATATCGTGTCATTAAAATTACAACGATATATTCAGCAATTAAATAATGAAAAAAAATCTATTATTCAAATGGGTTTTTCAGGGGATGCGGGTGCCACAACACAAGTAAAAGAAATTGATAAACAATTAAAGTCTGCAAAAGAAAATCTTGAACGATTAGTAGATATGGAATAAAAAAACACCGGTAAATACCGGTATTTTTTTACTAACCACTAATTATTAAACAAGAAATGACATATATCACCGTCTTGCATAACATAGTCGCGACCAACGGTTCGCATTTTTCCGGCCTCTTTAACCGCAACTTCACCACCCAGTTCCAGCCAATCGACCGGCGATATTATTTCGGCCCTTATAAAACCCTTTTCAAAATCGGTATGAATTTTACCCGCGGCTTGGGGTGCCGTCATACCACGTGTTATTGTCCATGCGTGTGCTTCCTTTGGTCCCACAGTATAAAATGTTTGCAGACCCAGTGTTTCATAACCCGTCTTGATAACCTGGTCCAGGCCCGATTCATTTAACCCCAATTCACCCAAAAACATCTTGCGTTCATCGGGGTCAACAATCTGTGCAATTTCCATTTCTATTTTTGATGAAATTATTAGAACTGGTGATTCACCACCAAATTTATTTTTAACCAAATCAGAATATTTATTTCCACTTCCCGCTGATTCTTCATCAACATTACATACATAAATTACCGGCTTTGCGGTAAGCAAATTAAACGGTGTAGCATCCACCCCCGATTTACGTGCCGGTGTTCCAGATTCCAGGCCAGATTTAATTGTATTCGCATCACCCAATAATTTTATTGCAACCTTGTCCAGTCCATGTGCCTTTTTTTCCAGGTTTTTTATTTGTTTTTCCAAACTTTCAATATCAGCCAAGGCAAGTTCTGTTTCAATTGTATCAATATCTGATAATGGATCTATTTTACCGTTCACATGAACAATATCATCATTTTCAAAACAGCGAACAACATGAATTATTGCATCGGTTGATAAAATATTACCCAGAAATTTATTACCCAAACCTTCACCGGTCGACGCCCCTTTGACCAGTCCGGCAATATCGACTATTTCCAGTTGCGTCGGTATAATTTTTGCCGCATTGACCGTTTTTGCCAGTTCCAGTAAAGTTTCATCTGGCACAACAACACGACCAGTATTTGGTTCGATAGTGCAAAATGGATAATTTTGTGCGTCGGCCGCGGCACTTTGTGTTAATGCATTAAATAACGTCGATTTTCCAACATTTGGTAAACCAACAATTCCACAATTGAATCCCATATAAAAATCCTTTATAATTATGTGCGTAATATGTCATACATGTGGGAAAATTTCAATATAAAAC